>JBGOZL010000228.1:0-4713 GCA_041480185.1 Anaerolineae bacterium | reverse complement strand
GTGTTGACCCGCCTAACGACGGTTGAACACCTGGTTGAACAACTAACAATCCCAGTTTTACTTGCAAATGGATAAAGAGGAACCATGTCTATTCGAATCATTCTCGCAGGCGCAACCGGATGGGCTGGCTCAGCCCTAGCCCGTGCCATTGCCAAATCCAACGATATTAAACTTGTATCTTCGGTGTCACGCACAAACGCCGGGCATAATCTGGGGGATGTGCTGGTTGAACCGCTTTTACCATGCCCGGTGTATGCTTCTGCGAAGGAAGCCCTCGCGCATCCATGTAATGTATTCTTCGATTTCACAAAACCGGATGTCGCCAAATCCAATGTCCTGGCAGCCTTACAGCATGGAGCGCATGTTGTGATCGGTACCTCGGGATTAACAGACGCAGATTATGCTGAAATTGCGTCAGTGGCTGAACAGCGCCGACTGGGGGTACTGGCTGTTGGTAATTTTGCCCTCACCATCGTCTTACTGGAGAAGTTTTCCGAAATCGCGGCAAAATATATTTCCCACTGGGAGATCATTGACTACGCTCACGCTGACAAAAAAGATGCTCCCAGCGGTACCGCACGCGAATTGGCAAACCGCCTTTCAAAAATACGAGAGTCGCAACTCGATGTGCCCTTGGATTCAATTGATGGTCCAAAGGAGAGCCGGGGAGTTCGATTGCACGGTTCCCAGGTTCACTCTGTGAGACTGCCAGGATATGTCATATCATTGGATGCAATTTTTGGAATGCCAGACGAGAAATTAATTTTGCGCCACGAATCAGGCTCAAGCGCAGAGCCATATGTCAACGGGGCGCTCCTGGCAATCCGAAAAGTTGGCAACCTGATGGGCCTCCATCGCGGACTTGATAGTGTGATGGATTTCTGAAGAAAACGTTGCCCACATTCGTTGCCAGCCCCCCACCAGGCGTTTATCCAGGGAATGGAATGTCAAAAAAGACTCCCGAAATGACCGCGAAGGATGTCATCGGGATCATGCAACTCCTCAACCAGAATGATATCGATGTCATTATCGATGGCGGCTGGGGTGTGGATGCCTTGCTTGGAAAACAAACTCGAACCCACGCAGATTTGGATGTGGCAGTTAATCACAGAGATGTGCCAAAAATGCGAGCCCTGCTGGAAGCGAAAGGCTATCGAGATGTACCCTGGGGCGATACCTGGGAATGCAACTTTGTCCTCGAGGATGACCGGGGACATTTATTCGATGTCCACTCCTGCACGTTCGATGAAACCGGCAACAATATTTTCGGAGTGAAATATCCGTACGATTCTTGGAAAGGATCAGGTTCGATCAACGGTTTTCCAGTCAAATGCATCACCCCGGAATGGATGGTGAAATTCCATAGCGGGTATAAACTGGACGAGACCGATTATCACGACGTCAAATTGCTTTGTAAACAATTCAGCATTGAAATGCCCAAGGAATTCGATGAATTTGTGTTAAATGATAATCAACCATAATCGAGGAAAAATGCCCTCTGGCCTCTCCAGCGGGTACCGAAATCCCCGGGGAATAGGGGATAAGCGAACCGGGGCGGACGCCGGCTGAACAGAAGACCGACCGTTTCAGTATAAATTAAGATGTTTCCATGATGTTATGGGAATCGCAGCCCCGCGAAGAAGCGCATTATCGCGGAGCTGCTGTTGTTTCCTTCATTGAGAAATCTGGTTCTGCCCTATCACTCCCCATCCAATTCTAACGAGGGGACGTTGAGGGGAAAATGAAGATTTCCATCAGAGCAAGGTTTTTATAATGATTTAGGAGAACCCTGATAAAAACCTTCCGCTAGTTTGGATTGATGAAACGCTTCTTCCGCCAGCACTTCCCTCATCAGGTTGCAAATATCGACAATTTTTGGGTTAGCTATTTGATAAACGACTTCTTGAGCGTGGTGTTTTGCGATGACGATGCCTCCATTTCGCAGCAAGCCAAGGTGCCGGGAGATCATCGCTTGTGGATGGCCAGTTATGCGAGCGATTTCGCTCACTCGTTCAGGTCCATCCCGTAGACAATGTACGATTTCGATCCGGGTGGTGTTTGACATGCACCGGCAAAGGTCTGCCTGGATTTTAAAAATTGAGTGTTGTGAAATCGTATTCATAATTTTCCAAGATTTACCCTTACACGTGATGACGTTCCAGTAAAATTAGTCCATACACAAAGAGCGCCAAAATCGACATCATTGCGCCAGCGATAAGGAAGGGTTGAGAGGAATGTGTTGTGCTAACCAGGTTGATTGGAATATTGAAACCTCTGGATGGCGGCACCCCAAATGTATTGCCAACCGAAAAAGGCGTGGGTGTTGCACAACTGCCCGGGGTGACACCCAAGGTTGGGGCAAATATGGATGCCCGGGTGACGTAGTCGATTGGGTGGCAGCTATGGCAATCTGTGTAGATATCGTTGAGGGGATTTGCTGTAAGGTCTTCGTGAGCCAATTCTTTGTCCGATGTGCTTGCGTTGCCCCCGTGGCAATTTATGCAGATATCTTTGTCAGCATGAATGCTGTGCCATTCTCCTTTTCCACTCACAGGGTCTTCCTGAGTATGACAAGTAGTACACGATGATAATTGTGGTCCTCCACAATCGGCCCGAACATGCTTTGTTCCGACCCAAATTAATAGGATGATCAATGTCAATGAAGCAACGACGAATCCTCGCAACAAAACTTTCGCAGACACTCCATTCCTCCTTTCAAGGTGCACAAAAGCCTACCTTGAGAAATGGCGCTCCTTCGGCTGGTCGCGTTCGTCCAACGGACACAGAAGCAGTAAGTTCCGGGAAGGGGTGGCATCCATGTTTTTCCAATGGTGCGGCAGATACGCATCAAAGAGCAGGCTGTCGCCTGGCGTGAGCATATAAGTCTCGGAATCCACACTATACGCAATTTGCCCTTCCAGACAATATACAAATTCGCGCCCAGTGTGGACAATCGGGTTCCTGCCGCTATCTGCATTTGGGGAAAGAGTGACGATGAAAGGCTCCGCCCCAAATCGCGGCATGCCAGCCCCCAGATCTTCGATAGAGCCATGTGTGAATGCCGCGCGCGGGCGATTACCGGCTTTCTGGTGGACAACCTGTTTGTTACCGTGATCTGTCTCAAAGAAGGCGGAAATTGGGATCTGCAAGGTCTGAGCCAGCTGCTGGAGCGTGCTTACACTGGGGGATGTACGCCGGTTCTCGATTAGGCTGAGCGTGTTGACGTTCAGGTTGCTCTTTTCCGCCAGGGAACGCAGGGAAAGGCCGCGGGTGGCGCGCAATTCACGCAGTCGCAGCCCCACATCGATCTCACCGACAGGGTTTCTCCCGGCAATAGTTTCCTTTTGGATTGGTTGTTTTGTCATATAGTGTTCCTAATGTACGTTTTATAACCAATATTATAGTACAAATAATCGTTAAACGCAACAATTATGCCCAATTTAATGGTTGTTTATCTTATTAATACAGGTGGGGTAATTACTTATGGGGGAGAAGATAGTTGTGCTTTTGTTTGGCGATCTAAAACGAAACCCCCATACCAAAGTTGACAACAATCACCAAATCTTGCATCGCAAGGTGGACATTCGGACTCTCTTGAATCCTTATCTGGCGACTTTGAGAGTGAAGGTAAAGGAACTGCCCTTTCCCTCCCCGCCGCTCTCGGCCCAGATGCGCCTCCCGTGCGCCTCGACCAGGTGGCGGGCAATGGTCAGTCCAATACCCGAGCCACCACCTGCCTGGCGCGAGCGGGATTTATCCACGCGGTAGAAACGGGTGAAGAGATGCGGGAGATGATCTGAAGGAATGCCGATCCCGGTATCCATGACAGATATATGGACTTCATCCTGGAGTCGCAGGGAATGGATGGTCACCTGCCCGCCAGCGGGGGTATATTGCAGGGCATTGCCGACCAGGTTTGTGAGAACCTGGATGATACGGTCCTGGTCAGCGAGGACAGGTGGGAGATCTGGTTGCAGATCCGAATGGAGATCGATCCCTTTTGCCCGGGCTTGAGATGCAAACTGTTTGAGAGAGGCATTCACCAGAGTCGAAACTGCAACCGGGCGGATGTCCAGCGGATAGGCGCCGGCTTCGACCCGGCTCAATTCCTGCAGGTCGTCCACCAGCCGGGCGAGTCTATCCGCCTCTGCATGGATTTGTCGATAAGTCTCAGGGGCTGCAGGCAACACGCCATCCATCAAGCCCTCCATGGAACCCTTGATGGCGGTCAGCGGAGTGCGCAGTTCATGGCTGACATCCCCGATCAACTGGCGGCGCATTGACTCCACCTGTTCGAGCTTTTCTGCCATCTGGTTGAAGGAGTGAGCCAGTTGACCGAGCTCATCGGACCCGGCTGCCGGGACACGCTCCCCGTAATGCCCTTCGGAAATGCGCCGGCTGGCATCGGTGAGAACGCGCACCGGGGCGACAACGCCGCGGCTGAGGAGAAAACTGACGAGGACCGCAACGACACCCGCAGCCAAGAGAGCCAGGATCAAGGCCTGATTGAAGCTGGCTTGGAAACTGGTGAACAAGGGGGACATCATGCCCGCTCCTGGGCCGGGGCCATTGCCTGCCATCATGACCTGCCCATTGCCCGTCCCCTGCCCCATATGGGCATTGAAGGCTGCCGGGACGGTAAAACGGGTGGCAAGGCCCAGGACAATGGCTCCTACCAGGATGACAGCAAGGTAGGAAAGGAAAAGTTTAACG
>JBGOZL010000227.1:0-4717 GCA_041480185.1 Anaerolineae bacterium | reverse complement strand
TGTTTTCGTTGTCCATCAGTTTTCCGGGCAAACTTTTAGTATGTGTAGGCATGTTCCCTCCAATACGGTTTTGTCTATTCTGCTCCTGGGTCAGGGTTAGCGTAAAGGGGATCGAGAAGTACCCGGCTTTTTGTCAAATACATAATAATGTTGTTTGCTGTACTTATCCTAACATATGTGGCAAGCCACTGCTCTCGAGTGTTGCAGAGTCACTCTCCGATGGTAACAGAGTTGGTCGAGTATTGCATAGTGAATTTGCCAGACCAAGTTTAGATGGTATTAATCCGTTATCCTGAAAATCCTTCGATTTCCAACACAAGTTGGGTGAGCTGCCTCTTATTTTGATACCTGGAGAATTATCAGGTTACTTACTTTTTGATCTATTAAAAATATCAACAACTGCAAGATGAATTCCAACTCCAAACAAACTATACCCTATAAACCTGTTGCTGCCGAAAAAGATTCCGGCCACAACAAATCCAAAAGCAAGACCAGCTAATGGCGTGAGTCTATTTTCATTTGTTTTCTTCCTGACAAGAATAATTAAAAGGGCGACAATGGCCAAAACAGCGATGGACACGGCAATAAGGTTTGTGAAATATTCATGTGAACCTCTTTCGTTATTTCATTCTTTTCCGATTTCGGTTTATTTCAGATCCATGAGGTATATATCCTTAAGCAACAGGTTACATCGGAGACTATCTGGAGACTGGATTGAAATAACTCTATGCCGAATGGATTGGTTCACCTTATTCGTTGGGCTGGTCGGAAGCGACGGGATAGGCGAGACTCCTTCCCATTATCGCGCCAAACCTGCCTAAAATCGCTTGCGTGCGAACGACAGAGCGATGCAGAAGAGGGGGTGGTTGTCACTGCTGGCACAACCCTCGACAACCGGGTGGCCACCCGTTTTGACTCTCCTAAAGAGAGGAAACATTGGAACTTCTTCTGAAAAGGAATTATTAAATCCCATTCCACCCCACCCCGAGGTGGTCAAGGCTAATCTTTTCTCACTTCTTACTATAGAAATAAATAAACGCGGCTGCAAAGCCTGCCATAATGATCACATTGACCCAAAAAGCTGCTGGCTATTCGGCGAAGATCAGACCATACAGACCCACCAGCGCCACCAGAACCGTCCATACGATCTCCGCCAGGACGACAATTTTTACTCTTTCCCATTCAGCAGCTTTATCGCAATACCAGGAGCTGGCGGAAAAAGCTAGAATTGCACCGCCAACCAATCGACAAGGAAATTCGTCCAGAAGTTTCACACCTGACCAGCCCATATGTATCCCTGGGATGAACAGTATGCAAGACCGAACCCGAGTCCGAACACGAGATGGATTAGGAACAGTGTCCTCAACCCCGAAGAGATTTTTGTCATATGTGTATCCTCTTTTGTATGAAACAAACAAATAGCCGTTGACAAGTTGTCAACGGCTTAACTGGGAACTGCTCGACTAGTTTTCCACCTGCGAGGTAAAATTGATTGCATAATCATCATAGGTCGGAATTTAGTAAAGTCAACTGATCGGTTCAACGTTTTTTGGATATTCCCTAAAGAATAATATTTTATGAGGAATAGGACAATAACACCCACCGATACAATTATTGACGAAAGAGCTTTCCCTAAAGAAGGGACAGCCTTAACCGTTTCAGACCAAAGGATCACTCTTATTGGATCAGCTTCTTTGCATTGACGTAAAACAATATCTTTATCATTCCTCTAACAATCACAAGGATTATCGCAATCCAAGATGGCTCACGCTCGGCTTGTTCTATTTCTTCTGGGAAAGCTCTTGAACTTGATTTTTCAGAACATTAGTCATATACTGTTCGAGATTTGAATGCGCTAAATTTCACAAATTGCTGCAAATCAACTTTTCATGACCCGAACACTTCCCTGCCACTGGCCCTTAATGTGCCGGGCAAAATACATAATCGACAAAGGAGTTGTACATGAAAATCCTAGTCTTAGGCGCCGCAGGCAAAATGGGGAGGGCTGTATCCTGGTATCTAGGTAAAGACCCGCAAATATCTAAAGTGGGTTTGTTGGATGCACATGAAAGTGCATTGAAACCCATGGCGACGGATGCGGACAAGTTCAACATTCACACTGTCCGCATCGAAGACAGCGCCAAACTACAAGAAGTGATGAAAGAATATGACGCTGGTATAGTGGTATTGCCAAATCGCCGTCTCAGTTACTTAGCCACCGAAGCCGCGCTCGCAGCCCGACTGAATCTGGTGGACATCCTGGAAGAGTACCACCGCCGCCCGGATGAATACGAAATTGAAGGGTTGGTTGTCCCGGCAGGGATGAGCATCCGTGAGTACGGTGAGAGCCTGCACCAGCGCGCCGAGAAAAATGACATGCTGATCCTGGATGGGATGGGCTTTGCACCCGGTCTGAGCAACCTGACCACCGAGCACGGCATCGGTCTGCTTGACAAGGTCAAAACGGCGGTGGCGCGCGTGGGCGGTATCCCAAATGCAGACGCGGCCTCCCATCACCCCTTATCCTACATGACCACATGGTCCATCGAGCATGTCCTGCGCGAGTACAACGTTAAGACCAGCATGATCAAGGACGGGAAGGTCGTAGAAGTACAGGCGCTGTCGGATATGGAATGCTTCAATTTTGGCGAATTTGGTCGGAACGCTGACTTGGAATGCGCCGTGACCCCGGGCATGCCTTCGTTTATCTATACCCACCCTGAACTACAATACTTCGCCGAGAAGACTGTGCGATGGCCTGGACACTACTCCGGCATCCGCACACTGATCGATTCGGGCATGCTCTCCCAGGAGCCGGTGGAGACTAATTGGGGCCAAATCGCACCCCGCGAATTTCTGCTAGGCATTCTGAACCCGAAACTGGCGCCCCTGCCCGAAGACAAGGATGCCTGCGTAATGTACAACACCGTCACTGGTGAGAAGGACGGCAAGGAAGCCAAGGTGGAAATCTTCATGTGGGATGAGGCTCAGAAGGGATTTACTGGCATGCAGCGTGTTACTGGGTTCCCGGCAGCCATTGGCGGTAAACTGGTGGCCGGTCATAAGATTAACCTAACCGGTGTGCGCGCCCCTGAAGAGTGCGTGAGGGGTGAGAACTACAAATCCATGGTTGACGAGCTGAAATTGAGCGATATATATATCAAGGAGATGGTTTCTTTGTAGAAAATTCTAGTTTACTTATGTTAAATTTCTCAATTCTGTGTCACTGGGGGCGTGTGCATGGGGTGCAATAAACCCCGGGTTAAATTCTCTGCGCCATGTCACAAAAGCTCTACTTCAGTGGAGTCTTTTGATTTAACGGAATTTCCTGATGTGGACGGTACCTTTCAGTTTCCCCAAAAGCGAGTGTTCATATAATTTACTCCAAAATTCCGGCCTCATGGTAATCCTTTCTGTAATTGCACAATCCACAATCCTCTGCCGGGTCTGGCGGAGTCGGCCTGTCCAGCAAAGTTACGATTTCCCCCAATAAAGTAAGGAAGGTGGCATCATCCCGCGGGATATTCATCCAGGTTGTCCTGGTGATAAAGCCCGTTTCTCCGCCTGGCATTTTTTCGAAGCGTTCTGGAGTGATAATGAAAAGTCCGAGACGGGTGATGGGTGATAGGGTTAATGCCCCCGGCGCCGGGTTCTCTAACGCGTAAGCGTAAGCCGATAATTGCCGGCTGTAGAATGCGGCTTTTTCTTCCGACGCATCCGATGTCTTGTAATCGATGATGCCGTAAGTGCCGTCCTCGAAAGTTATGATCGCATCGAATCGGCCCCTGATCATGCAGTGGGAAGAGGTATCCGAAAAGCTGATTGGGGTGGATTTGACCCATTTTTCCCTGAGTGTCACCGTCCCTGCCGGCAGCTCGGGGGAAATTTCGCTGGAGGCTTTGTCTAGGTAATAATTGCTGGTGAGATCACCCATTTTTCCGAACATCCCTGGAAACGGTCCGCGGTAAGCGATATTATGTTTTACCTTGAGATAAAAACAGCGTTTGCAGCCATCCCAGGAAAATGTCAGGTCTGAAGGACTAATGGTATAGGTGGTCATAAGGAACCTTTCAAATGTCGGTAACGTTATCTAATATCTACAACTGAATGAGATGTTAGCATTATAGTCTTTTCCATCCCGTTTCGTTAATTTAGCGAGATTTGCACGCGATAATTCCGACGTGGATGGAAATTTCCCCCGGGTTATTATTCGGTCTATCCGGCGGGTTTTAACAAAAGTCGCGCAATTTCTTTCTCCATTTCATGAGAAAACTAGACAATGCCCGCGCTTTCAGGTATCATTACCCCGCCCGGTTTGGTCCGGCTTTCATAAATTGGTAGTCCACGCAAGTTTCTACTGGCAGAATCAGGCGAGCGGCTCTTCCCAGATTCAAAGTTTCATCGGCGTGCCCGGATACGCGCTTTCCATCCGGGCAGTCGTGCGTAAATTACTCTAATTTTGTAAGGCGCTGAAAGTAATACCGCATTAGGCGGACTCATTTGGAATTTGATCGTCCAGCGTTCTGGTAAAAAATAAAAGAGGAACAAACGAATAGCATCGGAATTCTTATCATTCCTCGAGAGCTCTTACATTATATAGAATGCCAGTAATTGCGAGGGAAAGGGATTTATTGATATTTGCATTTCAAACGAATACCTCCTGATGAAGACTTGACAGGCGTCAGAAACCTGCGAGACCCAGTCCTGCAGGCAGATG
>JBGOZL010000226.1:0-4729 GCA_041480185.1 Anaerolineae bacterium | reverse complement strand
GAACCGGTCAAGGATATGTTCGGTGAGAAGGTGGGTCGACGGAACCTACTGAATGAGTTTGTCGAGGATAACTATTTCGTAGATAAAGGCGGTGACCGTTACAAGAAGATCGTTTACACCTATGAAATCAATTGCGACTTGTTTATAGTTTTGCCGCCCGCACAATTTGGAGTAATTTTCACCATTCGAACGGGTCCAGCAGAGTTCTCAAAAAGCATCGTCACGCAGCGGAAGTTCGGAGGTTTCCTGCCATCCGACTGCAATGTGAAGTATGGAGCGGTCCATGATACTTATGGCAGGATTGTTCCCATGTCGGAGGAAATGGACTTCCTGAATTTCCTCGGGCTGGGTTGGATTGAGCCAAAAGAGAGAAGGTGATTATGAAAGAGCATCCGATTTTATTTTCAGGTGAGATGGTTCGAGCCATTCTGGAAGGTCGAAAGACACAGACGCGGCGGCCATTGACCAAACAACCGTTGGATATCCTGCCGATGAAAATACCGAATGCATGGATAACATTGCAAACGCGTGACCCCAATCATGGACAACATATTCGATGTAGATTTGGTGTTCCTGGTGACCAACTTTGGGTGAAAGAGAGGTTATTTGCGGCTCAAGGAATTACTTTTTATCAATCTGACAACTCAATGGTCGGGGATTACAGGATTTGGAAATGGAAGAATAATAAAATTCCATCCATATTCATGCCTCATTGGGCAAGCCGGATCACGCTGGAGATCGTCAATATCAGAGTTGAGCGGGTGCAAGAGATAACTCCTCTTGATGCAGTCGCGGAGGGTATTTCCATTGACGATATAAAGGGCACAGAAACTATATCGTCACTCCATCGCATGAGATTTGCTTATTTATGGAATTCCATCAATGCCAAACGCGGGTATGGCTGGGATGTCAATCCGTGGGTGTGGGTGATCGAGTTCAAGAGGATAGAGGTGAAATAATGAAACAAAATTATGAACTGCTCTGGTATGACTATGTGATAGCGTTCATTATCACGCTAGCGGCAATCGTGGTGATCATCATATTGTGGACAGGCGTCACCGATCTAATGCGCACCATTGAATCAGCACTGGTAGCAATCTAATGACCAAGACATCTTGGAATTGCAAAAAGTGTGGTGCACTCCTGGGACACTGGGAACGCCGGGATAATTGCGGCCGCCATTTCGAAGTCCTGGTGACACTAGCCGGTCCGGAATTGATCGGCTCCGGGCGCGTACCATGTGCTTGCGGTGCTATGCGCGATTGGGAGCCAGGCAGACAATCGCTGGAGGCGTTGTTAGCGATGGTGCAGGTGCCGAGGGAACATTAATGATAACTTTGTCTTATGGAGGCGGAAAACAAACCATCGCTATAATCACCATGATACTTGAGGGAAAATTGCCGAAGCCCGACCTGATTGTTATGGCTGATACCAGCCGGGAGGTATCCACTACATTTGAATATCTCAACGCGGTAGTGCAACCAGCACTCAAAAATATTGGTCTACAAGTTGAAATTTGCGGCCACGAATACGCATATTGGGATATCACCAACGGCAATATCCCAGGAGAAGAGGCGATTTTACTTCCAGCCTTCACCCGCCAAAACGGCAAGATTGGCAAAATGCCCACATTCTGCTCGAACGAGTGGAAACAACGTCCCATTCGCCGTTGGCTAAAAAAGAACGGCGTCAATGATACAGATGTTTGGTTGGGTATCAGCCTGGATGAGGCCGAACGCATGAAATCAAGCGGACTGAATTGGTATCGCCACATTTATCCTCTTATTGAAATTATTCCAATGCGCAGAACCGGATGTATTGCGCAAATTCAGTGCTTCGGTTGGGAAGTTCCGTATAAATCTCGCTGTTGGTTGTGTCCTAATCAGTCGTCGGAAGCATGGCGACAGATGAAGAGATTAGATAATGGCGACTTTGAGAAAGCTGTTATATTGGAAAATGAGATCCATCAGAAAGATAAAGATATTTATTTTCACCCACTCGCAATTAATCTTGAACAAGTTGTAGAACAAAGCGAATTACAATCTGATATGTTTGATGGGTGCGATTCTGGTTATTGCTTCACATAAATAGTTGTATAATGAGTTTCAATAGCATAGCTCTGGGATTTTGCTGGAGCACCCCCATTCGGTGTATGCCCGATGCAGTAATTTGCATCGGGTTTTTTCGTTAACCAAAAGGAGAAGAAAATGAAGAAAATATTGTTGGTAACTTTGATCATGGTCTTGGCGATATCGCTGATGGCATTCACGATGAACCTCGCATTGGTCTTGACCCTCGTCGCCGGCCTCGTCGGCCTCCCTGCCCTCTGGTCTGTCGTCATCGACCTGCTGAAACTCGCAGGCGTGGTCACGGACGGAACTGCTGGGAAGTGGAACGCTGGCTTCGGGCTGGTCACCCTGATCCTGGTGGCCGTGGCCGTGAACTTCTTCCCGAGTCTCAATGTGTCCACCATCGACAAAGGACTCTTGGAGATTGCTCAATTTGCGGGACTATTACTTGAATACATCGCTCAGATTTGGGTCGCCAAGGGTGTGCATGCGCTGACAAGCAAGGCTGTTCCAGCGCTTTCGTTCAGCAAGTAAACACGGGGGTAAGTCTTGGGCCGTCAGCGCGTGACCACCCGGCAGCGCTCATTGGTGACAATGCAACGCGGCCCAGGAATCCCCCAAAGGCGAGTGAATGCAGAAATCAGATATAGTAATCCACTTTCCTGGGCAAATTATCAAGATACAAACAATGGTGGATGGTGCAATTCGCCTGACACTTGATATGCCAGAAACACAAATTGAAGTAGCAAAACTGCTTATGGAATGTAAAACCAAAGGCGGTTTATTGGAAATCGCCGCTATTCCGATTGAGCAAGTTGTGTCTGTAAAACAGAAGGATAACAATGCCTTACAAACCAGGTCAGAGCGGAAATCCGCATGGCAGACCAAAGAAAGATCGAGCGCTGACAGCTCTACTTGATAGTGCTGGAGGCAAGACGATTGAAGTTGATGGGAAAAAGGTTAGCGGACGCCGCCTGTTAGCGCGTCAAGTCTGGGAAGGCATTACAACTGGTGTTATCTCATTTCCTGGTGAAAAGAAGATGATTTTGTCACCCCAAGATTGGAAAGATTTTGTGAAATGGCTTTATACCCATTTGGATGGTCCGCCTGTGCAATCTGTGGACCTAACCACCAAAGGCGAAAAACTCTCGGGAATCATTCAGATTATCGAGCACGACAATGACGAAAGTGCATAATTTCCATATCCCGATCACTAACGAAGAGGCTTTGAAGGATTTCATTCGTCTGTCATGGGGCGTTTCAATTCCAGACAAACAGATTTGCCAAAATCACTCAACCCCCTGGCGTGCGTTCTGCGATGCTTATTTTGCGCGTTCTGCGGTATCGGTATGGCACGGTTCGCGTGGTTTTGCCGGCAAGTCGTTTTTACTGGCCACTTTGGGTTTGACTGAAGCCGTTACTCTTGGTGCAGATGTCAATGTCTTAGGCGGATCGGGCGAACAGTCCCGGCGCGTGTTGGACCACATGCGCAACAGGTGGGCGTTTTCAGGAGCACCGGCAGCCATGTTGATCGGAGAGGCACGCACAGAAACACGTCTGACAAATGGAGCCACAATTGAAGCATTGATGGCATCTCAGGCAAGTGTCCGGGGTCCACACGAACCAAGGCTTCGGTTGGACGAGATCGATGAAATGGATTTATCCATCTTGGATGCGGCGATGGGGCAACCAATGGAGCAGAATGGTATTAAAGCACAAACGGTAATGTCCTCCACTCGCCAATATGCAGATGGAACCATGACAGAAGTATTACGTCGGGCAGCGCAACGTGGTTGGCCGGTATTCGAGTGGTGTTGGATAGAGAGTCTTTATCCGCACGGTTGGCTTTCCCAGGCGGCGGTAGACCAGAAACGCCAGGAAGTCACGTCTGCAATGTGGGAGACGGAATACGACTTACAGGAACCATCCCCAGAAAGTCGCGCTATTCAGCCGCAGGCAGTAGAGGAACTGTTCGACAAGACACTGGGGGAGTTCGACGGGAATGCTCACGAGTATATCGAGATTGAGCCGCCTGTTGAGGGCGTGGACTATGCAACGGGGGCAGACTGGGCTCGCTCGAATGACTGGACAATCATTATCACCCTGCGCACAGATACGCGTCCGCAACGGGTAGTGGCATGGGAACGTACAGGTCGGATGGATTGGCCAGTAATGATTACCCGCTACACTGACCGGCGCAAGCGATACCCAGGTTCCGGTCTGCATGATGCTACCGGAATTGGGGACGTGGTGCAATCCTATGTCGGTGAATCTGGGATGATATTAGTCGGGCAAGCACGCGCCGATCTGCTGACTGAATACATAGCCGCCATTGAACGGCGGGAAATAACATATCCACTCATTCATTGGGTTTATTCTGAACATAAATATGCCAGCCGTGAGGATGTATACGCCGGCGGTAGTGTCCACCACTTACCGGATAGTATTTGTGCAGGTGCATTGGCGTGGAAGTCGGCGCATACTGGCGGTTGGTCTCTCGGTCCGTCAGCATAAGGAGAATATCATGCCTAAGAAATATTGCCCCCGCTGCGGACTTGATAAAGAGATCACTGAGTTTTCGCCTAACAGATGTAGTTCGGGCGGATTGTTTGGCTATTGTCGGGAATGCAAACATGCCTATGAAAAAGAATATCGTACAG
>JBGOZL010000225.1:0-4729 GCA_041480185.1 Anaerolineae bacterium | reverse complement strand
AGGCACCACAATGCCATTTTACGGATTGTAAAGCCATTTTACGGCACGAGTGATATCTGGACATAGCAAATGACCAACCACCCTGGAATAGTGCTGTTTCAGCTTGGAACGGTACCTAGGAGCGATGCACTATGCAAGTTCGAACACTGGATCGGCTCTCTCGACAATTGAGCAAAGAGACGTCTCTGATCGGCGCCTGGTTATTTTTTGCCGGCCAAAGATGTGGACCAGGCTCGTTCGTTCGGACGTGATATGATAAAAAGGATCAGCACGTTTCTATGGGAACGGAGGTCGAGATGTCAGCTGGCGATCGTTGCTTTTGGCCATGTCCGGAAAAAGACAGGCATATACTCGGAGAGATCCGCTGCGTCACTGTCGGAGAAACCAAAGTACGGGCCTTGATGCTATATGAATCGTCTTTCGGCCGAGGATGCGAACCTCCGGAAGATACCCCTCTACGCGGTAAGTTAATTGGAGGCATGAAAGATATCCGTTGCTCAATCTGCGGACGGGTTCATAATTGGATCATCGGCCAGGATGCGATCGACGAGCTGATCAGCAAAGCAAATCTTGCTTTCAAATAGATAATCGTCTATAATAGGATTGTTCAGACAAACCGGTGCGAGCCAGCTTCCCATAACACCGGAATCAGTCTGGACCGAAGGGAAGGGCGAAGGTCAATGAGACCCACGTCGCCGAAATAGATCGACCGGTTACCTTACCGGTCGATCGGCTTTTAAGACGATGCGTGACGCTGCGCAGGGCTGGGACTTGGGCAGCCGTTCCCGCAGAAACGATCGGAGAGCTGACCCACCAGGTACGACCGGTGCATGTGGATCCTGCAGCCCGATCAATCTGCCGGCAGACGTTGGGCGCACGTTACAAAATTGGGGTATTGACATTTGTTCCAAATAGTATATACTTTCATAAGTAGAACAAGGGTTCTAAATTCTAATAAATCTCGGGATATTCGTTCCTCAGAAACGATTAATAAAAGGTGACCTATGCCCGCAAATGACCAAATTTTCCTCTCCCTGCAAGCTCGTCAGAGAACCCCGGCAGGATTGAGCAATGGCGCTTTATATAGGCCCGTTGACCCCGCAGTTTCCATTCTGGATACGCCTCCTAACAGGGCTATTTTTCCGTTTCTGAATGGATCGCTTCAACTTGGGGTGGCTGAGAATGGATTTCCAATCATGCTTGACCTTTACGACCCGGCTCCGGGTCCATTGCTGGTAGCCGGGGATGGAGGCAGCGGCAAAACGGCCTTCCTTAAATCTCTCACAGTGGGCTCAGATCTCCAGGACCCCGGAGAAATTCTATTTGGAGTCCTGACACCTTTCCCCGAAGAATGGGAGGAGCTGGAAGTCTTGTCGAATTGCCTAGGGATCTGGCCTGCATATCACTCTTCAGCACGCCACTTTCTTACGCAACTGGTTTCCTGGGCGGTTGTCCTCCCCTCCACCCGCCAGGCGATAATTCTTATGGTCGACGGTCTTGACTTGTTGACCACCAATGGATTCCATGACCAGCACAATCTGCGCTGGTTGCTGACATATGGACCACGCCGTCAGGTTTGGCCGGTTGTAACAATCAACCCCGGGCGGCTGTCCCATCCTGAGACCTGGTTGGATTATTTCCAGACGCGGATCCTTGGACGGGTGAAACGCCCCCAGACAGCTCATCTTCTGGTGACCGACCCGGAAATTAATCTTGCAGAACTATCGCACAGGGGGCAATATGGTCTTTGGCAACAGGATTGCTGGATAAAATTCAGGCTGCCGTCCGTTTCTTAGAGAATTTTTCTCTCAGGGTAAATTTTCGGACCCTAAAAGAGGTTGTGATGGATGTTGGAATGTTATGGTTAGACAATGACCCACAAGCTGTGCTGGCTGCCAAGGTTAGGCGCGCGGCCGATTACTATCGGTTGAAATATGGCGTTGTTCCGGATCTTTGCCTGGTTCACCCCTCCATGCTGAATGGACATCCCGACTTGGTCACAGAATACTCCGGAAAGGTTGCAGTTCGCCCGAACCACGCCATCCTGCCCGGATATCTTTGGATCGGCACTGAAGACAAAAACTAAACCCCATCATGTGGTTCGGGAAATCAGGTTGGAAATAAAAAAGTTTCCGCAGTGGTGCAGCGGAGACTTTGATATTATTCGCCCGTCGCGACAACCACTGCGATGGCGTTTTCCTGGCTGTGACTCAGGCTGACCGCCCAGGTGGTTAATCCAAGATATTTTGCCACAAGCTCTGCACGCCCATGCAGGATAAGGTATGGTTCCCCGCTTCTTTTATGCAGCGTCTCCACTTCACGCCAACTCACTGGGCCGATCCCAGTCCCCAGCGCTTTGGTTGTTGCTTCCTTGGATGCGAATCTAACTGCCAGGGCATCCGCCCGTCCGTGGCACTCTGCGATCTCGTTTGCAGTAAAAACCCGTTGTTGGAACCGGTTGCCATGCCGGTCAAGCGCTATCTGGATGCGCGGGATCTCGATGATGTCAATTCCGGTTTTCAATATCATTCTTGTCTTGTTGATGATTATATGTGCGACAAACCTTCTCAAGAACCCGCTATTGCTACCGCAAGTTTAGCAGGATGCAGGTATTTAATTGCCGAGGACAATACATCCTCTGGAGTCACAGCCTGAACCAGGTCTGGGTAACGACGGTAATAGTCCAGTCCCAGGTCAAAGCGTTCAATGTTCAAAAGTGCGTTGACCACTCCGGCGTTGGATTCCAACGAGAGCGGCAACCGGCCAACAAAATTGGACTGGCTGTCTAATAATTCTTCGTTGGTGACTCCCTTCTCAACAAAGCGTTCAATTTCCTTGCAGATTAGATCGCGAGCCTTCTGGACATTGCTTGGATTAACACCGGCGCTCACATCCCACGCACCAGGCCCGATCCCAGCGCTAAGAGATGAGGAGGCGTAATATGCCAGACCGGATTTTTCGCGAACCACCTCGCCAATTCTGCCGGCCATCCCGAATTGACCAAGTACCGAGTTCCCTAGCGATGCAGGCATAAATTCCGGGTCTTTTCGACGGGGACCAGAGGATCCGATGACAAGATCTGACTGCGATTTACCGGGAATTTTGATCTTGCGCGTGATCATCTTTTTCAGGGGTTTAAGTTCAGGTAAGGTTGGGATTTCCGGTTGAGATGGATTGGTCCAGTCACCCAGCACTTTGGCAACTTGTCCGGCGATCGCTTTCAGATCCACCGAGCCGACGATGGCAAGGACCAGGCCGCGTGGTCCATAATGCGTTTGGTGAAAATCTGACATGTCATCACGCGAAATCGTCTTGATCGTCTCCGGCCATCCATCTTCTGGACGTGCGTAAGGATGACCTTCGAAAACGATCTGGTCAAAGGTCAGGGACGCCATCTCTGCAGTATCCTGTGCTCGGATTGCCAGGCCGGTCAGGGATTGGGCGCGTAGCCTTTCCACTTGTTCATTGGGAAAGATCGGGCAACGCAAGGCATCCGCGAGTATGCCAAGCAGGAGGGGTAGGTCTTCTGACAAGCAGCGGCCAGTAAATCCCGCAGTATGGCCTCCCGCGCTGAAGGACAGGCTGGCTCCCGTAGATTCGAGGTCGTCGAAGATTTTTTGAAAATCGCGTTTCTCGGTGCCACGCAGTAAACCGCTCGCCGTGAAGTCGGCAAGGCCGAGTTTATCGTCTGTGTCAAAAAGGCTTCCGCATGGAAGGTAGCCGCCGATGAATATGGAGGGGCTATTGAAGTTTGTGCGCGCCAGTAATGTAATCTCATTTTGGAGAATGACGCGGGTAATATCGTCCGGGCCGGGCAGTGAGTGCTGTAAGACAGCTTTCATGCATGCACCTCTGCACCAGATGGAATATAAGTTCCTACAATCCGGTTTTGGGTACGGAAATATTTCCGGGTAGCTTTTTGCAACTCTTCAGGAGTGACTTTTGCTAATTTCTCTAGGTAAGTCAGGAACCAATTGTAACCAGCAAACATTTCGGCATGACCCAACCAAAAGGCCTGGTTGGTGATATTCTCTGAACCATATGCAAATAGGGCGCGTGCTTGTTTGATGGCTCGTGCGATCTCGGTCACCTGGATGAGTTCGTCCTGTAGGTGGTTGATTTCATTATCAAAAGCAGCTAGCGCTTCTTCCGGTTTTCGATTTGGGTGCACGGTAATAACGACGCTGTATAAGAATGGATCGGCTGTGGCAGCCAGTCCGCCGCTTACGGATACAGCCAGTTCTTTTTCCACCAGGGCTCGATACAGCCTCGATGTTTTATTGGAAGTCCCCCCGCCGCCAAACATGTTTAAACTGCTCGGCCCTGCAAGAAGGCTGTCTAGCACGGTAACCGGGAAAAAATCTGGATCATTGGCGGCCGGCGCGTGATAGGAAATATCCAGGTAGGTGGTTTCCCCCGGTCCTTCGACAGTCAGCTGATGTTCGCCGACAGCTGCGGGTTCGGGACGTGCAATCCTGGGCGGGGTGGCACCCGTAGGTATCGATCCATAGATTCCTTTGATATTGGCAAGCATTTCGCTCGTTTTGAAGTCACCGGCGACACTTAAAATTGCGTTATTGGGTGTGTAGAATGTTCTGTAATGATTGTAAAGGTCTGCACGACTCATTGATTTTAAGTCTGGGAGGTCGCCAATTATTTCGTGGTGATATGGATGCGTTCGGAAAGCAGCATTTTGGACGGCCTCACCGAGCAGGAACATGGGTTCGTT
>JBGOZL010000224.1:0-4775 GCA_041480185.1 Anaerolineae bacterium | reverse complement strand
GACAGGACTATGAAATCATCCTGTTTGAGGATTCTCGCGGAGACAAGTGCTTCCCCAGAGATGAACTGTTACAAGTCCCACAACGCATCTACATTTAACTTGTATGTCCAATGACATTCCTGTACAATGAAGTCGGCGATATTCTCCCCGTCTAATCTTTTTGGATTTCCACCTGAAAGAACGCACAAGAGAGCCTGACCGTATTACTAGATAGACTATCGAGGAGAGCGAGTGTCAAGGACTGGTTCCAGTTTCGCCTCGGGGGAAACGGATCTATTATCTCTGGAGCAGAGCAAGCAATTGCTTCGGACAAAGTTTTACGTGCCTCCCATTCGCTCAAAACAGATCGCCCGCCCTCGTCTTTCTGACCTGATCAATGGTGGTTTGGATCGGGCACTCATCCTGGTATCCGCCCCGGCTGGCTATGGAAAAACCACCCTGGTCAGCAACTGGCTGAAAGTAACGAAGGTCCCTTCTGCCTGGCTCTCTCTGGATGGCGGCGATAATGACCCGATCCGTTTTTTGCAATATCTGGTTGCCGCCCTCATGCCGATTGAGCCTGGCATTGAAGATGACCTGCTTGGCATGCTCCAGGGAATCCAGCCAACTCAATTCGAAACTGTGATCAATCTCCTGACCAATGAACTGGCTTCATTTTCCGATCCATTCGTCCTGGTTCTGGACGATTTCCACGTCATCCAATCTGAGGCGGTTCTAAAAATACTCTTTTATCTCCTGGAGCATCTGCCAAATCAGATGCACCTGGCGATCCTTACCCGGACCGATCCCCCGCTCCCGCTCTCCCGCCTGCGGGTACGCGGCCAGCTCCTGGATATCCGGGCCGACCAATTACGCTTTACACAAGCCGAGATCGCCGCTTTTCTGAACGAAGCAATGGGATTGACACTGTCTGCCAATGATCTTTCTGCCATGGAGGCGCGGACAGAAGGGTGGATCGCTGGCTTGCAACTGGCAGCCCTTTCGATGCAAGGCTGCAAAGACATTCACGGTTTCGTTTCAGCGTTCACCGGCAGTCATCACTATATCATGGACTACCTGGCTGAAGAGGTGCTAAGACTTCAGCCCAAGAAAGTGGGCACTTTCCTGCTGCAGACCTCGATCCTGGATCGTTTGAGTGGACCGTTATGCGAAGCCGTCGTTGATGTGGATACGGCTGAACCTGTTGATGGGCAGGGAATGCTGGAAGCGCTGGAAGAGATGAACCTGTTCGTGATCCCGCTGGACGATGAGCGGCGCTGGTATCGCTATCACCATCTCTTCGCGGACGTGCTCAGGAAGCGCCTTGAACACCAGTTTCCCCATTTGCTCCCCGAGCTTCACCGGCGCGCTTCCCAATGGTACGAGCGAAACGGATTTATCGCCGAATCAATCCACCAAGCCATCGCGGCAGGTGACCAGGATCGGTCGGCGCACCTAATCGAGGAAAACGGTTGTTTCCTGCTCATGAGTGGGGAAGTGGCAACCCTTCTGAACTGGACCGACTCCATCGAGTTTCAATCGGAAGCTCACCCCTGGTTGGCCATCCAGAAAGCCTGGGCGCTTGCCCTGACCGGGGACCTGGACAGCGTCGAACCAACGCTGAAGGTTCCTGAGAAACTGCTCTCCCCACTCGAACACACGATCGAG
This sequence comes from Anaerolineae bacterium, assembly GCA_041480185.1. Lineage (GTDB taxonomy): Bacteria > Chloroflexota > Anaerolineae > Anaerolineales > Villigracilaceae > UBA877. The sequence continues at coordinate 3,128 of JBGOZL010000224.1, read as the reverse complement.
GTCAAAACACTGCTGGGAACCATTGCCGCGGCCCGGGCTCAATGTGCCAACTCGCGAGCGAATACGCAACTGGCTGCGGAATATGCTCAAGAAGCACTGCAGTTATTGCCCGACTGCAGTTCCATCTCTCAAAGTATACGAAGTGTGGCTACTTCAATCCTCGGGGATGCCAGCCGGATCAATGGGAATCTGGAGGAGGCCATCCAGGCTTATACCGAAGCCATTAAGATTGGCAGAGAGGCGGATAACCTTCACATGGTCATCATCGCCAACTCGAGTATTGCCGATATTTTAATGGAACAGGGACAGCTCCACCGGGCAGCGGACATATATACCCAAACTTTACAAATGGCAGTTCGTCCGGATGGGCAAAGATCGCCATTGGCTGCAGGTATCTTTGCCAGCATGGGAAGATTATCTTATGAGTGGAACTGGTTGGACGATGCGGAGCAAAACATTCGCCAGTGCATGGAGCTGAGCCGAATCTGGGGGGATACCGGCCAACAAGCTTACGCCCATGCAATTCAGGCGCGGCTGGAGCAAGCCCGGAATAATCCGGAGAAAGCCCGGGAAGCTATGCGGAAGGCGGAGCTGTTAATTGGTGAGCATTCACATTCTCCCCATTGGTCCATCCAGGTGAAGTTTGATCTGGCGCGGGTATTGCTCGCCCAGGGAAATTTGGAGAAGCCTTCCCAACGCATTCAAAAGAGGGGTTTAAAGATCAAAGGCGAAATCTCCTATCAGCGGGAGAGTGAATACGTCCTCCTGCTGCGAGTGCTACTGGCCCGAGGCGATCATGAGGCAGCCATCATACTGTCCAACCGATTGCTTCAACAAGCAGAGGCCATCGGGCAGATGGGATTGGTGATCGAAGCCCTGATCCTTCAAGCTCTGGCTCATCAGGGAAAGAAAGAGACCGAGCAAGCCCTGGCTGCTCTGGAAAGAGCCCTCACGCTCGCCCAGCCGGAGGGGTACGTGCGCATATTCCTGGATGAGGGCGAAGCGATGACGAGATTGCTTTGCCAGGCCCAGTCACGACAGGTGGGGAGCGGTTATGCGGCTGTAATGCTGTCCAAGATTGGCAAAACCTCCGGTATGACACAACCATCCATGCAGCTCTTGATCGAGCCGCTAACCGCGCGTGAGGTGGAGGTCCTGAAGCTCATCGAAGCCGGCCGTTCCAATAAGGATATCGCCGAGCAATTTGTCATTTCAATTCCCACGGTGAAGCGTCACATCAGTAATATTTATGCCAAGCTGGGGGTAAAAAGCCGAACCCAGGCGATTGCCATCGGGAAAGAGTTAAAACTTTTCGAGTGAGCAGCAGTAAATAACCTTTTAATTGATCGCCAGGGAACAGTGTTCCCTGGCGGTCTTTTCGTTTATTCACTTCTAATGGGAAAACCAGGGGGATCAATCCCTTTTTTTACAACCGGAATAAATACAACCCCAGATACAACCTTCAGACGATGAACCCGTGCCGGGAATCGGATAAATTAGGAGCAGAGGAAATATGGCAACGATAAATGATGATAGCAACAATCAATATCAAAACATCCTTTCCACCGGCTCTCAAGGAGAATACTTCGAGATCCATGTCAAAGGGCAACTCGATGAAAGCTGGACGGATTGGCTGGAAGGAATGGAGGTGAAATTATTAGACAACGGAGAAATGATCCTTTTGGGGCACATCGGAGACCAGGCCGCTCTGATGGGTATCCTGAACAAATTGTACCGGCTGAACCTGACCTTGCTCTCGGTGAGCAGAGCCAGTCAAAAGAAATGATAACAAAATCATAACAAAAAAGGAGATTAGAAATGGAAAACACAAGACCGTTCAATCCCAATCTGGGAACCACCGACTGGAGCGCAATCTTGATCGACAAAGTACATCGCTGTGCAGATTGCCCCATCCGACAAATGGCGATCAAGCAGCCGCATTCGATATTCGCTCGAATCCACATGTGGCACAAGACCTGGTGGCCGGGCTGGAAGGCTCATGAAGCCAGGTCCTGCGCCTTCGCCGCCAGGGCGGGCGCTCACGCCTAAACCAAACTGGATTGATAAGTACGAATGATCCGGATTCAATCAAATCATCCAAGGAGAAAACAAAATGGAAAACACACGTAAGTTCAACCTTGATTTCGGAACGATCGCTTGGGGCGCCTTATTTATCCTGTGGGGACTCACAGAGACGTTCAAGTTCCTGCCGGATGGCACGGGTGCGATCGGCATCGGCCTGATCCTGATCGGCCTGAATGTGGCCCGATCATTGACAGGGCATCCCACCAGCGGCTTGACGACCACATTCGGCATCCTCGCCCTCCTGCTGGGCGGGCTGGAGCTGGCGCGCCCGCTGCTGCACCTTTCCTTTGAACTGCCGATCTTTGCGATCCTGCTGCTCGCGCTGGGATCGATCATACTGATCCGCTCGATGAAGAAGTAAGGATCGAAGCAACCAAACGGGGATGGTTTTCGCACAGGGACATGGAGCGGAAACCATCCCTTCCCGAACCGGTATCAGAGGGTTCAACATCAACAAACGCAATTATTTCACGGAACCGCATTATTTTAAATGAAGGAGACAAACAAATGGAAAGAACAATATCACGCTCAATTTCAACGATCAGACCTCCCATCCTTGATGGCGCCCGAGCTTTCATGGTGGTCTGGTTCGGGCAGATGATCTCGTTCATCGGCTCAGGCCTGACCAGTTTTGCACTGGGAGTCTGGGTCTTCCAAACTACCGGGGACATCACTCACTACGCACTCATTTCCATGTTCTTCGTGCTGCCGGGGGTTCTGCTAGGACCGCTGGCGGGCACATTGGTCGATCGATGGGATCGCCGCAAGGCAATGCTCATCAGCGATCTTGGGGCGGGTCTCAGTACCCTGTCGATCGGCGTGGTGTATCTGCTGGGCGGGTTGCAAGTCTGGTACATCTACCTGGCCGTGTTCATGAGTGGGGCTTTTGGGAGCTTGCGGATGCCATCCATGATGGCGGCCATGACCCAGATGATTCCCAAGAAAAACTTTGGCCGCACCAGCGGCATGATGGAAATCGTGCAAATTGGGCAATATCTCATCGCTCCCATAGTGGCGGGCGGGTTGATGGGAAGTATTGGCCT
>JBGOZL010000223.1:0-4828 GCA_041480185.1 Anaerolineae bacterium | reverse complement strand
CAAATCGGCGCGATCATGAAGCTCAAGATACCTGAAAAGATCGACATCGTAGCCGTAGAGATACCCCCCGTTTACGAGTTCTCGCAGGTTCTGTCGGCTGAGGTGGAGGGGGCCGTGCCTGAGGCCGCTGAGCTGGTCAGGCAAATACTGGCCGAGCCATAGACTTAAACAGGCTTCCGGCGCTTACCAATATTTTGTCCCGCACACTCATAATCGGTATAATAGTGCTTCACCGAAAGGGAGCGCATAATAAATATGACGGCCGTGCTTATCAGCGGGCTGGAGGTCTCGGCCTCCATCCGGGGCGAACTCAAGGCACGTGCGGCCAGGCTGGCCGCGCGGGGTATCGTGCCGCGCCTGGAAGTGATACTGGTGGGGGATGACCCCGCCTCCATATCATATATCAAGTCCAAGGAAAAGGGCGCTGCCGAGGTGGGTATCGTAGAGAACACCACTCACCTGCCCACCGACACTTCCGAGCAGAAGATCATCGAACTTTAACAACTGTCGACATCTAGATTAATAGAAGAAATGGCTGAACATATATATTTGTAATTGGCTACGCGAAATTCATTTTATTTAAGGACCCTAATTGGTTCCCCACCCCCCAATGATTCAGAGACGTTTTCCGAGGGAAGAATAATCGAAAATTTAACTACATGAGGTTTAAACCTTAATTCCATTTTCCGATCCTGGCATTACTACCGGCCCAGGCAGGGAATGAACCTGGGATAAAATAGGAGTATTTATTATCAGAAAGGAGCAATCATGGCCGAACGACGGAGAATCCAACGGCGGAGCATCTCTTACTATATGCGAGTGATCGATGCCAGCGAAAATCAAATGATCGGCCACCTGGCGGATATTACTCTGACTGGACTAAGAATGGACAGCCAGAAACCAATCAAGGTATTTAAAGATTTCCAGCTTCGCATCTATACAGCAACAGATGTGGCCGATAAAGATTTTATTGAATTTAGTGCCAGAACAAGATGGTGCAATATCGATCCGGTAGACCCGGGGGTATACGATATCGGATTTGAAATTATAAAGATTGCCCCTCATGACGCTGAGATCGTCAAACACATCATGGATAAATACAGTTCCCGGGATAATTCCTTTACGGTCTAAAGTAGTAATTGGCCTAAATTTTCACAAATCCATTTTATTAAGTCCAATTATCTGCTCCAGGATTTCCTGCGATCATAAAATATTGTAATAGTATTTATTATCGATACAACAAATGCCGGATTTTCCTAATAATACATAATAAGGGTATTGATTCTCAGGTGGCAATATCTTATAATAATAAATATCACAAAGTGAAAGGTATTTGCCATGATTGGATCAATTTCGAAAGAACGGCGGAAATACAAACGGCGAAACCTGATTTATTACATACCGGTCATCGAGAGCGACACGCGACGCCCCATCGGCCGCATGGCAGATATCTCCCAAAAGGGATTCAAACTGGATAGCGAAACCCAGGTGCCGTTGGGGAAAGATTTTCAACTTGGCTTGAATACAACGGCAGATATTGCCGATATCGCATATATTAGATTCGTAGCAAGAAGCAAATGGTGCCAGGCTGACGAAATTGAACCCTGCCAGTATTATATTGGGTTTGATATTGTGGACATTGAACCGCATGCGGCAGAAATAGTCCAGTGCATTGTGGACAAATATGGGGCGTGTGAGACGCCCGTCCATTAAACCGGGGCCAATTGCTTGACCCAAACATTCCCGTTGTAGAGTTACATCGTCATTTAGACGGCAATCTCCGCCTCGAGACCATCCTCGAGCTTGGGCGTCAGCATAATATTCCCCTCCCCACCCAGGATGTGGTAAGTTTGCGCCCGTACGTCCAGGTGACAGACCCGCAACCGGGGGTGATGGCATTTATCAGCAAATTCAAGTGGCCAATGGCAGTACTGGCGGATGCAGATGCATGCCAGCGGGTGGCGTACGAAAATGTGGAAGATGCCAAGCGCGAGGGGATAGATTACATCGAACTGCGGTTCAGCCCCTGGTTCATGGCCGAGACAAACAAATTGGACCCAGTCATGGTCGTGGAGGCAGTAGTCGACGGAATAGCCGCGGGCGTTCGTGACTTCGGGATGAAGGTCAACCTGATCGGCATCCTCAGCCGGACATATGGTCCCGAAATCGCTTCCAAGGAATTGGAGGCACTCCTGAGCCAGCGCAAGACCATCGCTGCGCTCGACCTGGCCGGAGACGAAGCGCATTTCCCCGCCGAGTGGTTCCGGGAGCACTTCCGCCGGGCGCGGGATGCCGGCTGGCATGTCACCGCACATGCAGGGGAAATCACGGGAGCTTTTTCGATCTGGCACGCAATCCGCGACCTGGAAGCGGAGCGCATCGGACATGCCCTCAGCGCGGTAAAGGACCCATTGTTGATGGACTACCTGGCTGAAAATTCCATCGGCGTGGAGTCTTGCTTAACAAGCAACGTGCAAACAAGCTGCGTGCAGGATTTTGCCAATCACCCGCTCAAGACTTTTCTAGAGCACGGCATCTGTGCGACGATCAACACAGACGACCCGGGAATCAGCGGGATCGACCTGCCACACGAATACAACGTAGCCGCTCCACAAGCTGGGCTGACAGAGGCTCAAATCCACCAAGTACAGGTCAATGCACTTGATGCAGCGTTCCTGACGGAGCAAGAGAAACAAACCTTGCGGGATGGCCGGAAGAGCGCAGGAGGGAAATAGAAAACAATGTCCGCTAAAACAATATGGTTAAAATGTCCGTGCCTTAGGATGGACAAAACGACAAGGTGACGCCAAGTTTATCCGGGGATATTTGTATATGCGAAAGAAAATTATGTCGAAAACTGCAAGCAAATCCTGGGGACGTTTTCGCGAGCGATTTATAAATCTTTATCCCCCCCTGTTCGGTGCGGGGATATACTCCCATAATATCGACGAAAATACGATCGTGGTGGAGATGAAACTGACCCTTTTCAATCGGAATATCGTTGGCACCCACTTCGGCGGTTCGTTGTATGCGATGTGTGACCCCTGGTTCGTGTTGATCATGATGCACTCTTTGGGACCGGACTACATCGTGTGGGATAAGGCAGCCAGCATCCAATTTTTATTGCCAGGGCGAGGTAAGTTATCGGCAACTTTCCATATCCCGCAAGAACGTATCGATGAAATCCGCGGGGAAGCTGACCGGGGTCAGAAAATCGAACCGACATTTGAGGTGGATGTGCTGGATTCACACAACCAAGCCGTGGCGCATATCGAAAAATTATTATACGTTCGCAAAAATAAACAAGAAATCAATCTGTAGAGGCTGGCTCTTTAATCTATGAACCTGTGTTTTTTCGGTTTACCAACCAAACCCCAGCAAGGATCAAAACACCCCCTATCATAGTAAACAGGTAGAGCTGCTCCCCCAAGATGAGGGCAGCGACAATTACAGTAGACACCGGTTCCAGATACAAGAACGCACCTGTTTGAGCGACCGGAAGTGCCTGCAAGGCATCGTACCAGAAGATATATGCCAAACCGGAGCAGACAATCCCCAAAAACGCGATCCCGGTCCATCCATCCCAAGGGATTATTCCGATCTGAGTGAGACCGCCCTGGGCGAAAAATAATATTGATGAGAAAAACCACCCGAAAGCCATCACGTAGAACATCATTAAAGTAGCAGGGTATTTTTTTAACCCACGACGTGAAAGGACAGAAAAAACTGCCCAGTTGGGTGCGCTAATAAGAATGAGAAAATCCCCCACGGTGCCGAATTTGCCCGTAGTAAGCTGGACCAGGTTCCCACGTGTGATCACCAAGAGTACCCCGAAGGCAGAAAGTAAAATCCCACCGATCTGCACCCAGGAGAGTTTTTCTTTCAGCGCAAGCCAGCCGAGCAGGGCCATAAAGACCGGGATAGTGGCAACGATCCAGGCAGTGGTGCTGGCCTGAGCAGTAACCAATCCGGTGGACTGCAGCCACTGGTGGAAGGTAATTCCCAAGAACCCCAGCAAGGCAAAATACAGCCAGTCCCGTTTTTCAGGCAGAGCGAACTTTCGCCCAGCCAACACTGCAATCCCAAGGATGACCACGCCCATCGCAAAACGCAACCAGACCACCACGTCGGGACTGGCATAACGGAGAGCCACCTTGGTTGCAACAAACGAGGCTCCCCACACAATAACCGTAAGGAGCGCTTCGATAACGGCGCGACTGCGATTTATTCCCATAGTTCGAGAGTGTACCACAAGGAGAAACCATCTTCGTCATGAGTGAGAAAGTCACGGCACCATAAGAGGAAAATGACTCTTGAACCACACTCAATGAAATCACCTCGATGATTCTATTCTTGGTTTCAGATGAAGCTGGAACGATCAATAGTGCTAAAATACCGTGTAGCAAATAACAACACTTCTCCACCAACTTAGTTGAAAACACACGCCTGTTTCGCCTGGGATCTAGAGGAATGATATGAGCCTGCAATCAGAAATTTTTGAGCAGCCAGAATGTCTTGCCCACATGTTGCACAACCAGCAAGAGAGCGTGGATAAAATCACTGCAGCCATCCACAAACGAGAAATACAGTATGTGTTTTTAGCAGCACGCGGCACCTCGGATAATGCAGGACGGTATGCCAACTACCTATGGGGCGCGCTAAACCGACTGCCCCTGGCGCTGGCGACCCCGTCGCTATTTACCTACTACAACCAGCCTCCCACATTAAGAGGTGCTCTGGTGGTGGGTATTTCGCAATCAGGGCAATCGCCTGATATTGTCAGTGTTATCGAGGAGGGACGCCGGCAAGGCTGCCTGACCCTATCCAT
>JBGOZL010000222.1:0-4839 GCA_041480185.1 Anaerolineae bacterium | reverse complement strand
TTATATGCGTAAAAGGTATTAGGTAATACTGGCTCCTTGTTTTGCCAGTCGAGCATGCCTGGCTGGGAAGTCCCGGCAGGCGTACAGACCGGCAAAACATTTAAACCAAAACGCCCGCATCCTGATGAGGACGGCGGGCGCCGCGGTACCACCTCACTTCACCCGTTAGGGTGCACTCTGTGCCTGACCAACATCAGGCCGGTCTTTAACGGGACCTCCCGTGCTGTTCTACTCTCATTAAGATTTCTTCAGCAATATGACCGTGCGACTTCGGCAAAGGGTTGCTGTGGAGGCTTCCAGCCAGGGCCGTCCTTCTCTATCAGCATGCCGGGCTGCCTACTCCTCACGGCTTTATTGAACAGATTATACAGAGTCCGGTGTGGCGAGTCAAGCGTAGATTTATCATCCATCAGGTCATTGTAAAAATATTCATCCTATAAACCCTTCCCCCCTTCCCTCTGGGAAGGGGGAAGATCGAAAGAACAGGGATTTGCGAGCTCTGCTCGCAAATCCCTGTTCTTTCACGCACTTCTATCTTAAAGACTGTCAGGCTTTTTGACTATTAGACTTCTCCTTTTATGGTATCCTTGATATACCATTTTTGCCTGCGGGAGAGACCATGTATATCGCCATCGAGGGAGTCATCGGGGTTGGTAAGACCACCCTGGCACGCATGCTGGCGCCGAGCTTCGAGGCGGAGCTATTACTCGAAGTCTTCGAGGAAAACCCTTTCCTTTCCGATTTCTATTCCGACCGGGCGCGTTACGCCTTCCAGACGCAGATTTTCTTTCTCCTGAGCCGCTATCACCAGCAACGGCGCGGGGTAACCGCCCTGATTGAATCCGGCAAGAGCCTGCTCTCCGATTACACCTTCGCCAAAGACTCGCTCTTCGCCCGCATCAACCTGAAGGGCGACGAACTGGAAATGTACAAGCGCGTGCACGAGGCACTGGCTGAGAAAATCCCGATGCCGAATTTACTGGTATACCTGCGTGCCCACACGGATGTGTTGATGCAGCGCATCGCCCTGCGCGACCGCAGCTACGAACGCAACATGGAGCGCAATTACATCGATGATCTCAACCGGGCCTACGAAGAATTCTTCTCCAGACCTTATGACGGCACACCGGTGCTGACCATCGACACCGACCCGCTGGATTTTGTCCGCAACCCGAACGACCTCGGCATCATCGAGAACCGCATCCGCCAGAAACTGATCCTGCCGCCATACCAGCCGTCTTTGATCGACCGTTAGGGAAGCGTTCGATGCGCATCACCCGTGATACGCTCATCCGCATTGCCAAAGAAACTGCCCTGAAACGCGCCAACGCGAGCCCAGGACTGGTGATAGCGTACCTGACCGGTTCCCTGCGATCCGGAAACCCCTTCCTCGGCAACTCCACCGACATCGATATTGTCCTTGTCCACGCGGGAAAAGTAAAAATCCGCCGCGAGATTTTACCGCTCACGCCCGAAGTCCATCTGGATATCATCCACAACCCGCGCAGCGAGTACGAAAAACTGAAAGAACTGCGGGTGCATCCTTGGCTGGGGCCTGAACTCTACGATGCACTCCCCCTTTTTAACACCCAGCATTTTTTCGAATTCGTCCAGGCAGGTGTGCGGGCTGGATATGACGAACCGTCCAACATCCTGGCGATGGCTCGCCGGAATGCCGACCACGCCCGTCAAATCTGGAGCGACCTGAGACTCAGCTTGGAGGCTGGTCCCGCGCTGCTTCTGTCTTATCTGAAAAGTGTCAACCACGCCGCAAACGCGATCGCCGTTTTGACTGGTAGTCCGCTGGCTGAGCGGCGATTCCAGCTCCAGTTCCAGGAACGGGCCAGCGCGGCCGGCCTGCCGGGTCTTGCCGCGGGGCTGGATGGGCTGCTTGGCGCGGTGCAGGTGGATGCCTCAACCCTAAGGAAGTTTCTGCCGGAATGGGAAAAATCATTTATCGAGGCAGCCAGCCAAAACAAGGTCAATGCAAGTATCGCCGCGCCTCGATTGGGATACTATAAACTTTCGTTCGAGGCCATGCTGGCGGGCGAATCTCCGCAATCTGTTCTATGGCCCCTGGTGCGTACCTGGACATTATCCGCGGCAGTCCTTTCGCCGGCGCACCAATCAGAATGGAAGGCCGCATGTGAAACTCTCGGGCTGGGGGGCGATGCGTTCAATGAACGCCTGGAAGGGTTGGACCATTTCCTGGATACAGTGGAGGAAACACTAGAAAATGTGGCTGCACGCCAGGGTGTATGACCCCACCCATAGGCATCCGCGCCCCCGGTTAAATTGTCCGGGTTGTGGATAACTGCCCAAAAACTGTGGATAACCCGCGCGGAAAGTGGATAAGTCGCTCAATTGTTCGAAATATAAACCCCCATATGCAGGGGGCTGGTTATTAGAATAACTGGGGAAAATTCCTGTTTAGGTTGATTTCCCTTCAAAAAAATAAAAGTTGGCTACCTTTTCCCGGACTTATCCACAGGATCAATTTGGCGGAATGAAGGTTGAAGCGCCATCCATGCGGTCCAATCGCCTGTTCATGCCAGCCCTGCCGGGTTTTTAAAACTATCCACTTTTCCACAGGCCCTACTACAAGTACTATTAACTTATATAACTATTAAAGATGAGGAGTCTGGAGGGGGAATCCAGCCAACAGGTGGTTGCACTTTGCCCAAAAAATTGTATAATGGTCTTTACCACGAAAGAAAGGAGGTGCGCAGTCCAGATACTATTTTATTGTATCACCCAAAAACCAATCCAAAGAAACATATAAACTTAAGAGGAGAGAGATTGTGAAGCGCTCAATGTATTTACTCATATCACTGGTCGCGGTGACCAGCTTTATCCTGTCGGCGTGCGGTCCTGCAGCTACCACCGTAGCCCCTGCAACCAATGTACCACCCACAGCGCCTGCAGCAGCTCCGACCACCCCCGCAGGCGGATGTGCGGCGGCAACTGGGACTGCTCCCATTGCGTTCCCTACCGGCGGGAAATCGGTCACCGGCGCCTGGTCGCAGGAACCCGACAGTGTCGCCCCCTACTGGACCCAGATGTCGTATGCGGACTGGATCACCCAACTGACCCTATATGGGTTGGGCATGTGGGATGACCAGGGAAACTTTATCGCCTCAATGGGTGCAGACATCCCGACCGCAGCCAATGGCGGCGTCTCAGCAGACGGTCTCACCGTCACCTGGCACCTCAAGCCCTGCCTGTATTGGTCGGACGGCCAGCCGATCACCTCTGCAGATGTCAAGTTTACCTGGGAAACCGTCATGAATAAAGATTTAGCTGCTTTGCAGACGACCGGGTACAACAAGATTGCCAGCATCGATACCCCGGATGATCTCACGGCAGTGATCCACTTCAGCGAACTCTACCCTGCCTGGCAGACTCTCTTTACCCAGGGTCCGAATAACTCCGGCGGGCTTCTCCCCAAGCACCTCCTCGAGGGAACCGATATGAAGGCCTTCATTCACTGGCCGACGATCAGCTCCGGACCATGGATCATTACTGAATGGGTTGCCGGCGATCACATGACCCTGCTGCCCAACCCGAACTTCTACAATGGCCGCGCCAAGCTGGACCGCATCCTGATCAAGTTCGTACCTGACCCTGAAACCGCCCTGGCTGCCTTGCAGACCGGCGATGTGGACTGGTACCCGGATTTCTCCGAGTCCGACATCCCCACCGTTAAGGCCCTCGAACCTGCGATCCACCTGCTCGTCAAACCCGGTTTTGATTTCGAGCACTACTTCTTCAACCTGGGCACCACCGCAGGTGTGACCAAGCCAGATGGTACCGTGGTTGGCAAGAGCGACGTGAACGGTTTCTGCCCGTTCAAGGATATACGCGTACGCAAGGCCATCACCCTGGGGATTAACCGTCAGGCTATTGCGGATACCCTTCTGAACGGCGCCACCCAAGTCTCCGCAACCCAATGGCCGAACTCAACCTGGACTAATTCCACCCTGGTTCCCGATGCATATGATCCCACCGCAGCCGCAGCCTTATTGGATGCTGCCGGTTATACGCTGGGTGCAGATGGCATCCGCCATGGCATGTGTGACGGTGTAGATACCAAGTTATCCTTCGGTTTCGAGACCACCAACAAGCAGATCCGTGTGGACGCAGCACTGGCTGCCCAGTCTGACCTGAAGAAGATTGGCATCGAATTCAAGCCGACCCATCTTCCCGCCGGAACGTTCTTCGCCACATATGCAGATGGCGGAGATATGGCCCTTGGCAAATTCGACATGGCCGGCTACACCACAGGCTTCTACCCCGATCCCATGACGGGTGTGCTGGATTCCTATTCTTGCGCCATGGTCCCGAGCAAGGATAATCCAGGCGGATTGAACAACTACCACATCTGCGATCCTCAACTGGATACACTGATGGCGGCGGTGAATGCTACCGCTGATCCGGCTGTCCGCAAGACCGCCCTGGACGCAGTGCAGAAGTACATCTATGACCAGTACTATGTCATCATGATGTACGTGCGCGCCAACGTGTACGGCTATGTGGACCGCTTCGTACCCGGGCCCTTCAGCTTCACGAGCAATATGGACTGGAACTCTGAAGTCTGGGACGTAAAATAACGCTTTAGAATTTCAGCAATTGTGAGGCAGGGGGAATATCCCTGCCTCACAAGTTAGACGTTGACATGGTGCGTGTACCACCCGTATTACGGAACACGCACCATGGTTCAATATTTATCGATGTTGGATGGAGGTAGGGATGTGGTCTTATCTGGCCCGCCGCTTGATCCAGGCACTGTTCACCCTGGTCATTATCACCATAATCTGCTTTACGCTGACGCGCTTTTCC
>JBGOZL010000221.1:0-4847 GCA_041480185.1 Anaerolineae bacterium | reverse complement strand
CAGCCCGGGTCGGGTACCCATCATGCAGTGCATCCAGACGTGCTTTACGCCCAATTCCACACATTGCTGGACGACCTGTTCAGTCACAGTGGGGTTGGCAAGGATGAAAACGGCATCCGGTTTTTCCGGCAGCGATTTCAAATCCGGGTAGCAGGGGCTGCCATCGAACGTCTTGATGCGCGGGTTGACCGCGTAGACCTGATATCCGGTTTCCTTGAACTTTTTGTAGTTCGCATTACAGCCGGTTTCGCGCTGGTCGGATACACCCACCACGGCGATTTTCTTCTGTGCCAGGAAATCCTGGACGAGGGATTCTATTTTTGCCATATTCATTCTCCTATGTTTGATAACTCAAAGCCTCGTGGCAATATTTAATTTTTTCGACGAAGAACTTTGGGTCAATTCCTGGAATTAGCTCTGAAAAACGCCTGAAGTCCAAATTCGATAAGGTAGATTTCATCGGCAGCGTGATTTGTATTTTATCTCAAAATGTGGATCTCTTAGAGTTGCCAAATGAAGTTTTTTATCACGAGATGCGTCTAATAATGTAGAATGACAGTCATGGATAGCCGTTGGCTAGAACAATGCCGAGAGGGAGATATCCTTGCCATTGAAAAAATGGTTCATCTCTATCAAAATGACATCTTCCGCCTAGCTTTCTCCATTCTTGATAACTATGATGAAGCAGAAGACAGCACGCAGGAAACATTCATAGCCGCTTTGCATACTTTGGATTCTTTCCGTGGAGATTCTGCCTTCAAGACATGGCTATTCAGCATTAGCCTAAATGTGTGCCGTTCCCGATTGAGGCGCAATAAAACCCGGAATTATGTGCAGCAAATCTTACAGAATCTATTTCAATTACGGGGCGGAAATGAACACCCCGAAAATGAAGTAATAAAGAATGAAGCCGATACCGAAATCTGGTTGGCTATCCGAAGTTTAAACAATAAACATCGAATCCCGTTAATCCTTCGTTATTACCACGATCTTTCGGTTATCGATATAGCAGCCATTCTCGGTATTCCGCCTGGAACGGTTCACTCCCGACTGAACCATGCGCGTAATAAGTTACGCGCTCTCATAAAAGAAGAGTAAAAATGACGAAAATCACACATAGACAGGCTCAAAAATATATGCACCTTGCTGCAGACAAGCTTCTGCAGGAAGGCCAGCGCGCCGAACTTAACGAACACTTGAGAGAATGTGCCTCCTGCCTCGCTCTATCGGAAAGGTTAAATGCCCTGGACCATCGTTTGAAGAAGGTTTTTCACACGCGATGGGATAACCAGGATAGCCCAGAGATGAATATTCCAGCAACTATCCGTACATCAAACAGGAGAGTTTTCATGACGAATCGGTTCATCATAGGACTAAAATTTCTTGCCGGCACAGTCCTCCTTTTGGTACTGGTCATTGCTTCAGATACCATATTCTCAAAATTAAAGACCTCATCTATCGGCAATTCGATTGCAACTGGTTCACCGACCACTCCGATCACCACTTTTACTCCAATTCCTCAGCCATATAATGGCCTGATTGCATTTGACTCTGATAAAACCGGAAATTTCGAAATTTACACGGTGCACATGGATGGAAGCAATGAGACCAATCTATCCAATAATCCTGGACAGGATATTTTACCCAAATGGTCGCCAGATGGTAAAAGAATAGCGTTTACGAGTGACAGGAATGGATATAACAATATTTATGTAATGAACAGCAATGGGAGTGATCTATCCCAACTCTCCCAAAATGATGATTTCGTCTGGGTATTTACCTGGTCACCTGATGGAAAGAAAATTGTTTACGAAACGAACCCATCACAGGTTTACTCTGGTCAAATAGGTATAGGTGTAATGAATGCCGATGGAAGCGGGAAAATCAAGTTGACAGGTAATCTGGAATCTGGCACTTTTTTGAGTTGGTCGCCTGATGGCCAAAAGATCGTATACCACGGGCAGGATCTGGGGTCAGACCAGTATTCTAGTAACTCTGCCATTTACATTATCAATGCGGACGGCACTAATAAAATGAAATTACTGGAGGCGGATAATAATGTCATGATTAAGTGGGAAAATGCGCAACAATTTTACGCAATAATCTCATCCGCTCAGATATATAGGTTTAGTACAGACGGGACCCCGGCTAAATTAGTTGCATCTTATGAAACACCAATATCTTCCATGTTTGGGAGCGGCCTAAATATTTATTATGTCGTAAAGATATCTGATACATGGTTTTGGCATCATCTTGAAGGAGCAACAACGACATCCGGTTCTATCTGGCCAAGCTTTTCCTCCAAATGCCAGTCATATCAAAGGGACTTGTACCTCAATGACGCATCCAATTGGCCTTCCCCAAATGGAGAATTCGGCTTGGTGAACGTTTCTTGTTTTGAAGGTGTTTCATTGTTTTATTATGTAACTGCAGATGGAACAATGATCAAGTTATTGTTCAAAGACCCCATTCCTTTGTATAACTTGGGAACATCCTGGTCACCTGATGGAAAATATGTGACGGTGGAGATGGGAAGTTTCGAGACGGCTAAAGTCGATCTATATTTCATCGATATTGAAAGGACCCTTCTAGACCCCTCATTGCGACCTGTCCGCTTAACCACGGACAACGCAAGGATTAATCAGGTTGTCTGGCAGCCACAGCCCTAGAACAGTATGTCTACCATCTCGTTCAAGGAAGAGCGTTGCTCCTCCGGAAATCGTAACCCTGCCAAAAACTCGATATTGCCCTTCGGCCCTACCAGAGGGCTGCACATCAATCCTTGCACACCATAGCATTGTTCCTGTGCGAAGGAAAGCACATCCATCAGCACAGATTTATGAACTTCCGGGTTGCGGATGACACCTTTGTTTTTGGCTGTTTCTTTTCGCCCGGCTTCGAATTGGGGTTTAATGAGGGCGATTACATTAATACCATCTTCTCCTCGTATCCCATCGAATTGGGGAGTGTCCGAAGGGTGCTCAAACCACCTTTTTATCACTGGCAGCAATATTTTCAATGATATAAACGAAGCGTCTATCGTCACCAGGCTGACCGGTTCGGGGAGTCTTTCCACAAAGCGTGCGTTGGTTTCTTCCATTACCACCAGCCGCGAGTCGGTCCGTAATTTCCAGTGCAAAATCCCCTTCCCCACGTCAATGGCATAGACTTTTAGTGCCCCGTGCTGTAGAAGGCAATCTGTGAATCCCCCTGTAGACGAACCAACGTCCGCACAAACGCATCCGGTCACGTTCACATTAAAATTCGTTAAGGCGGCTTCCAGCTTTTCGCCGCCGCGCGAGACAAAACGCGACCCCGCATCCAGGTCCAGGCGCACATTTGAAAGGACGGCGGTGGAAGCCTTAATTTCCACCTGACCGTCCACGCGCACCTGCCCGGCCATAATCAAGGCCTGGGCTTTGGCGCGGCTTTCGGCCATGCCGCGCTCCACCAGCAGGAGATCCAGGCGCATTTTTGGCATAACTTGATTATATCTCTCTGGATGCTCGCTAAATCCCCGCCCAAGGGGGAAATAATCATGTAAAATAGATGCATGCTGCGAGCCCTCTTGAAAACCATGCGCCCCCGACAGTGGACAAAGAATGCCTTCCTCTTTGCGGCGCTGGTTTTCGATGGCAAACTATTCCGCATCCCCGATTTCCTGCGCACATTGGCAGGATTTGCACTGTTCTGTATGATTTCCAGTTCCGTTTACATTTTCAACGACCTGCTGGATGTGGAAGCAGACCGCCTCCATCCGGTCAAGAAAAACCGTCCAATCGCCTCCGGCAAACTGCCAGTCCCTTTGGCTCTCGCGGCTGGAACCATCCTTTGCCTGCTCGCCATTGCGCTCGGCTTTTTGCTGGCTTGGCAGTTCGCTCTGACTATCCTGATCTACTTCTGCATGATCCTGGTCTACTCGAAATGGCTCAAGCATGTACCCATCCTGGATGTGCTCATCCTGGCAGCCGGTTTTGTCCTGCGGGTACATGCTGGCACGACCCTTATCGTGGTCGAGCGTTTCTCCCCCTGGCTATATGTGCTGATGACATTACTGGCCCTTTATCTCGGCTTTGGTAAACGTCGCGCAGAACTGGCGATGCTTGCTGGCGATACCACCAATCAGCGTAAAGTGCTGGACGGTTACACCATTCCTCTACTCGACCAATTCATCACCATCGTATCCGGCACCACCATCCTGGCGTATTCGCTCTACACCTTTTTCCGCCTGCCTGACAACCACACCCTTATGCTGACCATACCGTTTGTGATCTATGCCATCTTCCGTTATCTCTACCTCATCCAGGTCAGGCAGATCGGCGGCGAACCGGAAGAGATCCTCCTTTCCGACCGCCCCTTCCAGGTTTCCATTTTCCTGTGGGGATTGGCCGTACTGGCAGTGTTCTATGTAACATAGGGCGGGCCAAATCCGCACCAAACTTATGACCACATCTTCTGCTCCCGGCAAAATCATCCTGTTTGGCGAACATGCAGTCGTGTATGGGCGCCCAGCCTTGGCTGTGCCGGTGACTCAGGTCCAGGCAACGGCGACGGTAAGTGAGAATTCACGTGGCGGGATCATGATCGAAGCTCCAAATATCAACCTTTCCGCTGATCTTGCCAACCTCGCCCCGGATCATCCACTGGTTTCGGTCATCAACAGCGTTTTCTCAACATTGAAAATATCAAACCCGCCTGCCTGCACAGTTTATCTCCAATCCACCATCCCCGTCGCCTCCGGGCTCGGGTCGGGTGCGGCGGTATCCGTGGCTATCATCCGGGCACTATCTGCATTCCTTGGCCAGCCTCTGCCAGACGAAACAGTTAATTCTTTGGCCTTCGATGCT
>JBGOZL010000220.1:0-4850 GCA_041480185.1 Anaerolineae bacterium | reverse complement strand
GGGCTACAATAACGCCATGCCCGTCATTAAGATCCCCAACCCCCTCCGCTCTTACGTAAATGGACAGGCGGAAGTATCCGTACAGGGCACGACTGCTGGTGCAGCTCTCCAGGATATGCTCGCGCAGTTCCCCGCTTTTCGTCCGCATCTCTGCAAGGAGGATGGCTCATTGCGTGCCTTTGTCAATCTATACCTGGGGAAAAGTAATATCCGCGACCTGCAGGGGTTGGATACTCTTCTAAAGTCTGATGACATTCTTAACCTTGTTCCCGCGATTGCAGGTGGTTGACATGTTGCCAGAACTTTCGCGCGCTGAGATCCTGCGTTATTCCCGCCACCTGCTCATCCCTGAGGTTGGGCTCGACGGTCAGCGCAAGCTCAAAGCAGCTTCTGTCCTTATTGTGGGGACGGGTGGTCTTGGTTCACCGGTGGCTCTCTATCTTGCTGCTGCCGGGGTTGGTCATATCGGTCTGGTAGATTATGACGTGTTGGACGAGTCCAACCTCCAGCGCCAGATAATCCACGGCACCGGAAGGGTGGGTACGCTCAAGGTTGAATCTGCCCGCGCCCGCCTGCTGGACTTGAATCCTGCCATCCAGGTAGAAGCCTTCAACGAACCTTTCACATCGACCAATGCGATGCGGCTAGCTGAACCTTTTGATATTGTTGTCGACGCCACGGATAATTTCCCCACCCGTTACCTGATAAACGACCTTTGCGTTCTTACCGATAAACCGGATATCTATGGGGCGATTTACCGATTCGAGGGGCAGGCCAGTGTTTTCTATGCCAGGCAGGGACCATGTTACCGTTGCCTGTTTCCAGAACCGCCTCCTCCAGGGATGGTGCCCTCATGCGCGGATGCTGGCGTACTGGGCATCCTGCCGGGGACGATCGGCACGATCCAGGCTACTGAAACGATCAAGTCAATCCTCAACATAGGCTCCTCTCTGGTTGGACGCCTGCTGCTCTATAATGCTCTGGACATGTCTTTTGAATATGTCAAACTAAAGAAGAACCCGGCGTGCAAAGTCTGCAGTTCCCACCCGAAGATAACCGCATTGGTGGATTATTTTGAATTCTGCGGAGTTCCTGGCCTTGATCATCTGGAAGGCCCCACCGATGCGGAATGGAATATTACAGCTCTTCAATTGGGTGAACGACTTAAGCGCGGTGATAAGATCCACCTGGTCGATGTGCGTGAACCGCACGAGTTGGTCATCTCGCACATTGACGGCGCGCAGAATCTGCCACTTGGGCTGCTGGCGGCACATCTGGGGGATTTGGACTCAGCACAGGAGATCGTGCTCTTTTGTAAATCCGGGACGCGCTCTGCTCGCGCCCTGGAGATATTATTGAGAGCCGGCTTTCGAAAGGTTAGAAATTTGCAGGGGGGCATTAATGCCTGGGCAGCTGAAATTGACAGGAGTCAACCCCTCTATTAAAGAAACTAAAATAAGTGGTTTAAATCCCGGCTCGGTCGCCAGAGTGCTTTTCTCTAGTTCGAATTAATCTCCTTTCGTGGAGGATTTTTGATATTAAATTCAACCACCAGAAATAATTAAAGTTTTATAAATCCCTGTTTTGGAATCCGATGCCTTTTACTGCCCTGGTTGTATAATGGACAATACGAATCCGATTTGGAGTCCGCATGACAGAAACAAAAACCATCCTGGCAGTATTAGCCCACCCTGACGATGAATCCTTCGGCATGGGCGGCACGCTGGCGTTGTACGCCTCGCGCGGCATGCAGGTACACCTGGTATGCGCCACTCGTGGGGAGGTGGGGGAGGTCTCTCCCGATTTGTTGGAGGGATTCGAATCCATTGCCAAATTACGCGAGTCCGAACTGCGCTGCGCTGCGGGGGTCTTGGGTCTTTCCGGTGTCCACTTTTTGGACTACCGTGACTCAGGTATGCCTGGCTCGCCGGATAACTCCCACCCGCGGGCGCTGGCTGCTCAGCCAATGGATGAGGTGGCTGCCCAGGTGGTGCGCTTTATCCGCACCCTGAAACCACAGGTTGTTCTCACGTTCGACCCGATTGGCGGTTACCGCCACCCGGACCACATTGCCATCCAGCGGGCTACCGTGCGGGCCTTCGAACAGGCGGGAAATCCGGATTTTGCACCTGACAGTCTTCCCGTCCACGTGCCGGAACGGCTGTACTTCCATAAACTTCCCAATGGGCTTTTGAAATTTGCCGTCAAGGTCTTGCCTCTGGTAGGCAGGGACCCGCATAAGTTTGGCTCCAACGGCGATATCGATCTGGTCCCCATCGCAGAAGTGGATTTCCCCACTCATGCACGCATTGATATTCGCCCGGTGCTGGAGAAGAAAGAAAAAGCTGGGGCATGTCATGCCAGTCAGGGCGGGGGGCGTATGGGTGGTGGCTTTGTCAGTTTCGTGATGCGCTTGTTCAGCAGGTCGGAGTTTTTCATGCGCGCCTCCCCTCCAGTGGGACCAGACGAGAAGTTGGCGCATGACTTGTTTGCATAGGAGGTCCAATTTGACCGGCATTGCGAATAATCTTTTACATCTTGACATATAGAAATAAGATTTATTTGGGGGAGGAATATACATAGAACATCTATGATACGTATCAACATGGAACTCTAGAAGTGAGCTGATTCCTAATAGTCAAGCCCTCATTAAAGTTGTAAAATAAAATCAGAATGACCCAGGTATTCATCTCGTATTCGCGCAAGGATATCGAATTTGTTGAACGGCTAGCTAGCGATCTGCAATCCGCTGGATTAGTCGTCTGGTATGACCTCTCCGGACTGGAGGGCGGCACGCGTTGGGGGACCGAGATCCAAAGCGCCATTGAAAATAGCCAGTTCTTCCTGGCGGTGCTCTCGCCTAACTCGCTCAATTCAAAGTGGGTGCAGCGCGAGTTCCTTTTCGCTGAAAGCTGCAATCTCAAGGTCATTCCTCTCCAATACCTGCCCTGCCGCCTGCCGATGTGGCTGCTTGACTTGCAATTGATCGACCTGCAGGGCAAGAATTTCACTCCCAATTTTGAACGCCTGCTCAAGGTCTTGGGGGTGCAGCGTCAGGTAGTCGAGCCGCAAAACAAGGTTAAAGTGGAAGCGGAAATAAAAGACCGAGAAGTTCAGCAGGAGAAAGAAAGACGCCTTAAAGATGAAGAGCAGAGACGCAATCAGGCGGAACGGGACGAGATCAAAGCAAAAATGGAAGCGGAGGCAATAGAACGCCAGACCCGCCAGGAGCAGCAGAAACGACTCAAAGCTGAAGAACAAGGGCGCAAGCAGGCAGAAAAGGAGCAGCGCAAAGCCAGCAACAGGACTCGGCGGGCGGAGGTATGGCAGAAATGGAAACCCAGGTTGCCCCGCCTGGCTGGTTGGGGTGTTTTGGGGATCCTGCTATTAACGGCTGGTTTCCTGGCTCCTGGCATCATGCGAGCACTGCAAACCAGCCCGCAACCCACACCCACATCATTTTTATATTCCACTTCCACGCTTCCTCCAATAATCGTGTCGATGCCCGTATCCGGTTATAAATGGCTGCGCCCGGCGGACATGATGTGGATGATGCCTGTTCCAGCTGGAAATTATTCAATTGGTGGTGGTGCCCAGGAGGGGTATGCTTTATGCCAGAAATATTCCAATAAATGTGAAGAGAGCTGGTTTACGGATGCAAATCCAGCTCATTCAGTCACCCTGGATGAGTTCTGGATCGATGAAACTGAAGTGACCATGGGTATGTACGCGAAATGCGTGATGGCCGGAATCTGCCAGCCACCGGAGAATGTCTCATCTTATACGCGCTCCAATTATTATGAAAATCAGCAATACACATACTATCCGGTCATATATGTTTCCTGGCAGGATGCCACAGAATACTGTAAATGGGCTGGAGCCAGGTTGCCAAGCGAGGCTGAATGGGAGATAGCGGCAAGGGGTGGCCAGGAAGGAAGGCTGTTTCCCTGGGGTAATCAAGAGCCAGATGAAACCCTGGCAAATTACGGAAAGAATATTACGGATACCACCCAAGTTGGGAGCTATCCGTCTGGAGCCAGCCGGTATGGCAACCTCGACATGGCTGGGAATGTCTGGGAGTGGGTGGATGCCTGGTATGAAGCCTACCCTGGCGGGGACCCGAATGCAAATATTTACTTTGGGCAAATCTACCGAGTGCTGAGAGGTGGTGGTATGGGTGATGATTTCAACCTGCTTACGACTGCCCGCGAGTATGCCTTGCCCGACAGCAGTAATTTCGACATCGGCTTTCGGTGTTCGCGCAGCTTAACCGAGACAGCCTATCCCACGGCGATGAACACAGTCGCAGCCAGTACATCTAAACCAGTCACATCCACTCCTCCACCAACAGCCACCGCCCTTACATCTATACCAGCCACCTTCACGCCTCCGCCGACAGCCACGGCTTTCTTCGAACCTATTCTGGTTTACCTCGGTAAAAATACTCCAACCTTTGAAGATGATTTTTCAAAACCCAGGAATGGATGGGGAAACGTCAGCGAAGGAGATCAGATTTTCTACTTGGTAGCCGATGGCTCTTTATATATTCGTGATTATATTGAACCAAATGTAGATCCCAATTATTACCCCCCCGATTTTTTGGTTCCCGGAGATTCGTTCCCTTTAAACGGGATATTTAATGCCTCTGATTTTGCGCTTCAGTTTCAGATTAGGTTTGGCGACTTAAAGAGTATCGGAATACAATTCCGATCTTCAGCCGATGACTTGTTGCATGCATCCTCGACATTGGACATAGGGTATCGTTTTACACTTTACAGCACAGGGGATTGGGACCTGAAAAAACGTCCGAGTGATGAAACAGGCGCAGCGGGTTATCAAAGGATCAACAT
>JBGOZL010000219.1:0-4858 GCA_041480185.1 Anaerolineae bacterium | reverse complement strand
TTTGATCTCCTCACTAAGAGAAGAGGTGGTACGAATGTTAAATCTCAACTGAACTGCTGTGGCAACCTTATTGACGTTCTGTCCGCCCGGACCGGAAGCACGTACAAAATTAATTGTCAATTCACTGCGGGGGATCGATATTTTGGGAGTGACCTGCAGCATGAATACATTTTACCCCCAAGAGCGATATCCACCTGAAAATCAAACCAACTGACCGTGTTACGATCAATCCCGTTTATTTCCTTTGAAAATGGGGGAATATGCGTGAAAATGACTAAAACATCATTGCATTGATTTTGTCCATTGTTCCGGGGACAGGCCGGAGGTCAGAGTCCTGGAGACGGTTGAGAGGACTTTCCACCAGATTGAAAGATTCGGTCAAGGAAGGCTTATCCTCGTCTATATAAAGTAGTCCGGTAATCAACCAGTCGTTTTGTTGGGCATTTTCCAGCATCTGGAAGGCATTTGCTCGAACAGTGGGGTCATAATCTTTCTCGAGTTTTTTTAACAGAACAGTCGAACCATCGTGCATGCTGACTTCTCGAACGGTCCCTTCCTCGAATTCACCCTGAATCTCAATCTCGTCCAATGCCGGGATAAAGGAAATATCGTGCAAGGGTGCTTCGTGGTCCTTCCCCCAGGTGTATGAATGGGTGGCGTTATCCTGATTGTTGAAGGTAACACAGGGACTGATTATGTCAAGTACTGCCACTCCATGATGGCTAAGAGCAGCTTTCAACAATTCCTTAACTTGTTTGGCGTCTCCAGCGAAGGAACGAGCCACAAAGGTGGCATTTGAAGCCAGGGCTTCCAGGCAAATATCCACAGGCATATATTGATTAATGCCCTGGTGCTTCAAGTTTAGACCCACCTCAGCAGTAGCTGAAAATTGACCCTTGGTCAATCCATATACACCGTTATTCTCAACGATATATACAATCGGAGCGTTCCGTCGAACAAGGTGTTTAAATCCTCCCATCCCGATCGAGGCGGTATCGCCGTCACCAGAAATGCCGATGGCTCGCAATGAAGTATCAGCAAACATCGCTCCAGTGGCAAATGAGGACATACGTCCATGTAAACCATTGAAGCCGAACGAGCGGTTCAGGAAATACGCGGGGCTTTTAGATGAGCAGCCAATGCCGCTAAACTTTATGATTTCTTCCGGGACGATATCCAGGTCGTAGCAAACCGTAATAATCTGGTTTGCTATAGAATTGTGTCCACAACCCTGACAGAGTGTGCTGGGCAGCCCACGGTAATCGTTTTTAGTAAGACCGGCCTTGTTGGTTTGGATAGAAGTGGGTGAGGTCATAATTATTTCTCCTGTGCCAGAATCGCTTCCTTAACCCATTTGGCGGTCAATGGCAGACCATCACTATGGCAGGCTGAGCGGAACTTGGGAGCCTGGTCGGGTAGAACTGCGCTCAAGATCTGGCGAAGTTGTCCATCGCGATTTGCTTCAACGATGTAGATACGTTCATATTTTTTAATGAAACTAATGACTTCCGATGTGCAGGGTAAAGCCCGCAGGCGAAGAAAGGCGAGATTTGGACTCGCGTCTTTCTTGAACATGGCCAGCGCCTCTTCGACAGCAGGTTCCGTAGATCCGTAAGCAATGATACCAATTTTGGCGCCTCGACCAGCCTTGATAACGGGTTTCGGTACCAGGGTGCGAGCAGTATCGTATTTTTTCTTCAGACGGACCATGTTGCTTTCCCAGGAAGAGGCGTCTTCAGTATAGCGAGCTTCCTCGTCGTGGCCTGTACCACGACCGAACCAGGCTGCGGAGGGATGTTTATTGCCAGGAACGGTGCGGTAGGCGATCCCGTCGCCGTCAGAATCCTTGTAGCGGCTCCAAATGCCGTTCAGTTTTTCAAGATCAGCTTCCCAGAGAACTTTGCCGCGCTCCAACGGTACATCTGGATATTCGAATGGTTTTGTCATCCACTGGTTCATACCCAGGTCGAGATCGCTCATGACAAATATGGGCGCCTGGAGAGTTGCGGCCAGATCGAAAGCTTTCCAACCGAACTCGAAACATTCCTGAACAGAACCTGGCAGCAGAATAATGTTTTGCTTATCGCCATGACTCAAGGAGTAGACCTCTGTCAAATCACCCTGAGCGGTTCGGGTTGGCAAGCCAGTGCTGGGTCCTAACCGCTGGACATCCCAAACGACCACCGGAACTTCAGCAAAGTAACCCAACCCGGCATACTCAGCCATAAGACTTAAACCGGGACCGGAAGTCGAAGTCATGGAGCGCAGCCCACCCCAGCCGGCACCGATTGCCATGCCAATGGCCGCCAATTCGTCCTCTGCCTGCATTACTGCATAAGTCTGCTTACCCTCGGAGGTTTTACGAAATTGTGGAAGGAAAATATTGAGGGATTCTGCGAGGGAGGAAGCAGGAGTAATTGGATACCATGCAGCGAACTGCAGGCCGCCATAGATTGCACCGAGAGCAGCGGCGGTATTGCCATCAGCCATGACGTAGCCGGCGGTTGAATCCATGCGGGCGACTGAATATGGATCTGATTTTTTCAGGTTTTGGGCAGCCCAATCTGAGCCAGCTTTGATCGTACCGTAATTGGACTCCACTGCGTCAGTTTTGCCCTTGAAGTGAAAGTTTAATGCCTGCTTGATGGTTTCCATTTCAATTCCGAGCATTTGTGCCAGAACACCAACATAAACCATGTTGGCAATATAATCTCGCAGTGATGGAGAAACATTAGAAGAGCGCACAATTTGTTTGACAGGCATTGGATAAATAGAAATATCACTGCGGGTGATGGCAAATTTAATATCATCTGCGTAAAAAAATGCCCCACCTGGTTGTACGGAAGCAAGATCCCTGGGAAATGAGGTTGGGTTAAGGCAGACAACCAGCTCTTGTTCGTCACGCCGGGCAATAAAGCCATCTTTGCTGATACGGATTGTGTACCATGTTGGCAGGCCCTGAATGTTTGATGGAAAGAGGTTTTTGCCCGATACCGGGATGCCCATTTTAAATAGGGCCCTTAATATTGTGACATTCGCAGTCTGGGAACCGGAGCCGTTAACAGTGGCGATGGTAATGGAAAAATCATTAATTACTTTTTCAGACATTATGACTCCTGAATATTTTGATGCCAAATTGGATAAAAAGAGGCCCATTCATAGTAAAACAAACCAGCGGGTGGGTCAAGGGGAAAAATCCGACAATATAAATAATTATAATAAAGATGATGTCTACGATAACGAATTTAGTATCCAAAATTAATTCCTGAAGCGAGTTGAATTTAATATTATCAGACGCCCACCCCAAACTATAAAACAAATATATCTCAAGCAATGAAAAGCCTGACGAGAGGTAGCCAGGCTCCAAGGTTAGATTTTCAATATATCCACTGCTGCAGCCACCATCAGTGCCGCGCCGCGGGGCAGGGCTGTCTCGTCAATGTCGAATTTTGGGTGATGATGACCGGCATCCAGCCCCTTTTTGGGAATGGCCGATCCAATAAAAAAGAAACACCCAGGAACTTTATTAAGGATATAAGCAAAATCTTCCGAACCCATGGTAGTGTAGTTGGCAGAGTCCACATCATCCTGGGGAAATAAATGGTTGGCGACTGCCTGGACCCTGGAAGCTATATCAAGGTGGTTGATTGTGGCGGGTGTAAGCATTTTCAGATCGATTTCTGCCTGGCAGCCCATCCCTTCCGCGACCGAACGGACAGTCTTTTCAAAGCGTTCCAGGACCTGCACCCGGACAGCCGGCTCAAAGGTGCGGATCGTCCCGGTCATTTCCACCGCAGGCGGAATGACGTTGAATGTCTCTCCACCGTGGATGGTGCAAACGCTGACAACTGCCGTCTGCAGGGGTGCGACATTGCGGGAAACGATTCCCTGCAGAGCAGATACGATCTGAGCAGCAGCCAGGATGGGGTCGACTGCCAGATTAGGAACAGCGCCATGACCGCCTTTTCCGAGCACCTTGATTTTGAAGATCTCTGCTCCGGCCATGGCAGGACCGCTGGAAATGCCAATCCAACCAACAGGCTTTTCATTCCAGACATGTAAAGCCAGAACAACATCCACTTTGGGGTTTTCCAGGACGCCATCCGCCATCATTTTTTCTGCACCCCCCATGCCTTCTTCGGCAGGTTGGAACATAAATTTTATCGTTCCCCCCAATTCGGCGCGGTGAGCGGAGAGGATTTTAGCAACTGTTAAAAGAACTGCAGTATGACCATCATGCCCACAAGCGTGCATAACTCCAGGGTTCTGGGAAGCATATGAGGCACCGGTTTCTTCAAGAATGGGGAGGGCGTCCATATCAGCACGGATGAGCAGAACCGGTCCAGGTTTGGATCCTTCGAGCAGAGCCACCACACCGGTCCCACCCATGCCGGTTCGCACCTCCAGACCAAGGGCATTCAATTCGCTGGCGACAATCCCGGATGTGCGGACTTCCTGGAACCCAAGTTCAGGATGAGCGTGAAAATCACGGCGCATTGATTGGGTGTATTCGAACAAAGCCTGGGCTTCAGATAGAAAATCATGCATGGGAGACCTCCCCTGTAATCAGGGTGATATTGATGCCTATGTAAACTTAAGAACTCGGAAATATTCTTCGTAGCGCGGGGCTATATCCGAACTATCTTCGGTATGGCGAGAACGCATGCGTTGGTCAAATTTGACGAGGTCGCCAACCTGTGATTTGTGTTCTTTCAAGGCATTTATTTTTACTTCCCAGGTGCTGGTCACATCCAACGTCACATTAGGATTGGCTGCCAACGAGACCCAAACCTCACGGGGTGTATGGGGCTGCAAATCTTCATTTTCAATCAGTTCGGGGAAGAAGTGGCTGTTCCCC
>JBGOZL010000218.1:0-4864 GCA_041480185.1 Anaerolineae bacterium | reverse complement strand
CTGTTTGATGAGAGCGCGGACATGGGAAAGTGTCCTAACCCTCCAGTCGTCCAGTTCCTTGATCCTGGCGTCGATCGGCCGAGAAGGGGATTCATCTTTGTTCGTTGTGCCCTTTTTCATATTATTTGCACCTCATTCGATGAATAGGAGTTTTCTTTTTTCAACCATGCGACCGTCCATGTCCCCGATGATACACGAGGACGATTGTATGTCAAATGGCATGTCACCTGGCACTGGCATGACGGCTGCGAGGCAAGCGGGCAGCAGTCAGGGCAAGCCGACGCGCCTCCCTTTTTTTAAGCCCGAGAAGCGCCAGCCAGAAGACGGTGAGGAAAATGACCACGATCCCAGTCCCTTCGTAGAGCAACATCACGGACGGGAGGGCAGAGTCGGTACCGGCATATATGCCGTGAAAGGTGGCACCCACGTACCCGAGCAAACTCAGTACGTGGATGATACGGCGTGAAAGGTGGCACCCACGTACCCGAGCAAACTCAGTACGTGGATGATACGGAAAGTACGCATCCCAATTCGTTTTTTGATGTAGAAGGTAATTGTGACCAGGAGAATGAGGTAAAAAGCGATCACACCCACCCCGACCCAGATGGGACGGTAAGGTGATATGAACGGAACCAGGATCTGCCAAACAGAATAAGGGAGGTAACGGTCAAGCAACAGGACCACGACATGCAAGACAACAAAGGCGATCGAAAGGAGGGAAATAAATTGATGGAAGTCGTAGGTAAAGATGCGGTCAAGCATGTGATCGAAAAATTTACTCGTAACCCCCAATCCCAGCACCATGGAAAACCATAATAGCAGATAGGCAACAATCCCGCTGGCCCGGGTGACAAACCACCAGAGTTGGACACTATCCAAGGCAAACGCCCAGCTAAACCACTTGCCCACCGCCTGCCCGGAGGGAGTCAATGAAAAGAGTGCTCCAAAAAGAATCAGTACCAAAACGAACAGCGTGGCAAACACGCTGACGATCACCCGCCATGACGACGGAGGTTCTGACCCATCGGTTTGCTTTAGGCGATCATCTGGTTGCTTTAATTTTATGGTCGACATAGTAATACTCCAAACTATTTTGATTACCCCAGATCTTCCGATCACGATCGACCGCCAGAAAAGAAAAATGGGTGCCCCCATTGCAGGCAATCTCTTCGGATTCCTGTGGACCGCCAATGAGGAGCGCCTTGGCAAAAACCTCGGCCTCATATGCATGCGGCGCAATGACTGTCACGCTCAACCAGTCAGTTTGAGCCGGATCGCCAGTGCGGGGGTCAATCAGATGATGGCGTTGTTTTTCGCCCTGTTTCCAGACGCGTTTCGTAACGGCAGAGGTGGCGACCGCACCGGGATCGACCTTGATGGTGGTAAGGTCAATTTCAGGCTGGAGCGGGTCTTCGATCGCAACCGGCCATCGAGCCTCTCCCTCAGGCAGCCCGACCAGGAACATATCCCCTCCAGCGTTTACAGCGCAAGCTGAAGAGAAATCAGAAAGGAGGATGGCTGCCTGTTCGGCAATCCAGCCTTTGGCAATCCCGCCCAGATCGAGAGCCATCCCGGGTGGCAGCAAAATCATGCCGCGGACCTCATCAAGGTCCATTTCGCTGAAGGAGGGGTGCTCGCCAGCCAGGAGTGATTCAAACAAAGGGGCCGCACCCTGCCGGCGAAGAAGGTCCATGCTGCGGTCATAGCCGATCCGTTTCAGATCCGGGAGGATGGATGGGTCGAACAGACCACGGGTCCGGTGAAAAAAATGCTGCGCCAGAGCGACAACCGCAAATAAATCGGGTGAAGCTTGAAATGGCGTCCCCGCAGACCGATTGAGTGCAGAAAGTTCGCTTTCCTCGGAAAACCGAGTAAAACGGGTTTCACATGTCTGGATAAAGCGCTGAGTCTCCTCGAATCCTTCCGCAACGCGGGCAGGGGTTCCCAATGCAGCCAGCAAAATATCCGTGTTCATGGCGCGAAAACTGAAAGTTTCCATATTCTAAGAACCACCTGAGCGAAGCCGTGGAAATACAGAAGCAGGCGGATTACTGGGGACGGATAAATTCAGCCCACTGCCACCGTTATTCCCAGTTATCCCATTCCCGCCAAGACCTCCAAATGCCTGGATGGGCGGCAAAGCTGGCAAAGAGGCAGCATTCGGAGCGGACGCCTGAGAAGGCTGGACCGGCTTGAGAGAATGAGCCAGCATGCCCCAGCCAACCAGGAAACTCAGGACACTGATAATTGCAAACCAATAATGGGTGGCCGATTTGATAATTTTCACAGGACCCTCCTATCGACCGTTAACGTAGATATTCCCCTGGCTGTCAATGGAGATCACGCCACGCTGTTGCAGATAAGTGAGCAATTGCTGGATCATCTGCTGCTCAGACGCAGCCTGGGACAACTGCTGGTTGTCACTATTAAGAGCAGCCTGATACTGCTGGTCGCGCGCCTGGTATTGGGCGACCTGCGCCTGCAATTGGGCGATCAGCGCCTGGTCGGATGTGGAAGAGGCGGAAGAAGTGGCTGTAGTTGAGGCTGCCGCGGCTGCGGCCGCGGGAGAATTCGAAACAGCCACGCCATTCTGGTTGGTCATTGCATTTACGCCAACCACAAACATGGACAAGACAATCGCACCGGTAATCAGGATAGCTGCCAACAAGGCACCGAATTGTTTACTCATAAGTATTTCTCCTCTATTAGGTTTGGGCGAGTATACAGAACAATGATGAATAGAAGATGAATTGTCATATTTCTATTTTTTCAACATAATCACCCAGGGAGTTTTAGGTTTCCCGATCGGGTTTTTCTAATTTTCTTGCTATGCCCCCCTGCCCCTCCCCCAATCCATACAGATAAAAGGGGAAATCTCACCGAAAAAAAGGATGTGGCGGTGTTCATCCCACAGTCATATTTGCGTGCTACAATTTGCGCTGAAAAGGACCCAACGGAGGATTTAGATGCGTATCCTATTAGTCGAAGACAACCGCCGTTTGAGCGAAAGCCTGCGAATTACCCTCGAAGAAGACGGGTATGCCGTTGACTTAGCTTATGACGGGTTAGATGGTGAAGAAATGGGGCTTATATCAAGCTACGACATCATCATTTTAGACATCATGCTGCCCGGTAAAGATGGATTGGAAGTGTGCCGGGAACTGCGCAACCGGCGTATCAGCACCCCCATCTTAATGCTGACTGCAAGAGATGCGCTGGATGACCGAGTGACCGGGTTGGACAGCGGAGCCGACGATTACCTCGTCAAGCCTTTTGAAGTGGACGAACTGCGCGCCCGTATCCGAGCCTTACTGCGGCGCGAAAGCCCCAGCAAATCGGGCTCCCTCAAGGTAGCAGACCTGATCCTGGACCCCGCCACCCATACCGTCCAGCGCGACGGCCAACCGATCGAACTGACCGCCAAAGAATTCTCCCTGCTTGAATACCTTATGCGCCACCCCAACCACCTGGTCACTCGCGAGATGGCTGAAGAACATTTATGGAGTTACGACCACGTCATCGCCTCCAACGTGGTGGACGTATACATCCGACGGTTACGCTCCAAGATCGACGACCCCAGCGATGTAAAATTGTTCGAAACCATGCGGGGTGCAGGGTACCGCCTGCGCGTGCCGGAGGAGAAATGATGTTCAAGAAGGTCCCGGCTTTAGGAGAAAAGCTTGGGAGGCTATTCCGCAGCGTCCGGTTCCGGATAGTGCTGTGGTTCACAGTCATATTAGCAATCATTTTATGCGCCTTCAGCGGGTTCCTCTATTACACCCAGTCGAGCAACCTGCAAGCAGAAGCCATCCGGGAATTGAACCGCAGGATCACCGGAGTGGTGGATAATGTCCAAGCCCTACTGGTCCAGGGAGGCGGACAAGTCGCGATCCCAAAGGGGATCTTACTTGACACCGATGTTTTTACCCTGATCAACCCCTCCGGACAGGTAGTCACCAGCCAGGGGCCCATCCCGCCATCGGAGGTCATTCAAATCGTATCCGCCGGGCTGCAAAGCACAGGCCGGACAAGCGAAACGCCCACCTTCTACTGGACAAGCCCAACCAACCAGAATTACGTTTTCTTGATCACACCGGTCCAGGATCAAAGGGGAATAAATTACCTGCTGATATTTGGCGGCATCCTGGACCCTAATGCTTTAGTCCGCCGTTTTCTCCTGACCCTGGTGGCAGGAAGCCTGCTAACGATTGCGATTGCGCTGGCCGGAGGGTTCTGGCTGGCAGATCGTGCGATGCGACCGGTGAAAACAATCACCCAGACGGCTCGCACCATCGGAGAGACGGACCTGAGTCGCCGCATCAATTCGAGAAGTAAAGATGAACTGGGAGAACTGGCAAACACATTCGATGCGATGCTGGCACGTTTACAGTCGGCTTTTGAACGCCAGCGTCAATTCGTGGCGGATGCAAGTCACGAACTGCGCACCCCGCTCACCATTGTCAACCTGGAAACAAGCCGCGCCATCGAGGCACGTCGTTCGCCGCAAGAATACCGGCAGGCGCTAAGCATTATCCACAACGAGAACGACTTCATGACCAGCCTGGTGAACGATCTGCTGACACTGGCACGGATGGATGCCGGACAAACGAGCATTGAGAAAAAAGACCTGGATCTGAGTGACGTAGTGGTAGATACCGTGGAACGGCTGACGCCCCTGGCGGCCCGGAACAAGGTGACGCTGGAAGCGGGGACCCTACCCGAGACGCGCATCCTTGGCGACCGTCAGTATTTATTGCAAATGGTGAGCAACCTGGTTGAGAATGCGATCAAATATTCGAAAGGAGAAAATAAACGGGTTTGGGTGGAAACTGGAGCGGCGGACGGGAGCGCGTGGGTGCGGGTT
>JBGOZL010000217.1:0-4868 GCA_041480185.1 Anaerolineae bacterium | reverse complement strand
TAGAGCCTTACCTGGCTTACAAGGAGAAGGGTGTTTTCCTTTTGTGCAAGACATCCAATCCCGGTGCTGCAGATTTACAGGATTTGCCGGTCGTCGTGGGAGGGCGTGGTCAACCGACCATTCCGTTGCACGTGCACATTGCCCAACTGGCCCTAAAATGGAACACTGCGGATAATGTCGGTCTGGTCGTCGGAGCAACCCAACCTGAGGCGCTGGCCCGCATCCGATCTGCAGCCCCCGACCTTTGGTTCCTTGTCCCGGGTGTTGGCACCCAGGGAGGGGATCTGGAAACAGCACTTCGTTCCGGCATGCGGGTGGATGGAAAGGGGTTGCTAATCAACATTTCGCGCGGCATCTCCCGCGCAGAAAATCCCGCCAGGGCAGCCGCTGAAATTCGTGACGCGATCATCAACTTCAAGTATGCACTGAAACATTGATATCCTTTAAAACAATATGTCCAGAGTCTTGATCCTATCCAAACGCCCAGACGATTATCGCCACCTGCTCGACGCCGCCAGCCTGCCCGGGTTGGAGAAATTGGCTTCTGCTACCAGCCCCGAGGAGGCATTAGAACTTGGGGACGACTTCGATGTTGTCTTTGGCGAACCGTCCCTCGCCCGGGATATCATCGCCCGGCTGCCAAACTTGCGCTGGGTGCAGGCCACCTACGCTGGCGTTGAGCCGTTGCTCGACCCCACCTTGCGCCGTGATTATCTCCTGACCAATGCCCGCGGCATCTTCGGGGCGTTGATGTCTGAATATGTTTTCGGGTACCTGCTGCTGCATGAGCGTCGCATGTTCGAACGCTATCGGGCTCAGCAGGAGCAGCGCTGGGACAGAAGCATCACCGGCACCCTGCGAGGTAAGACGCTTGGCCTGCTGGGCGTCGGCTCGGTCGGAGCTGCCCTTGCGAACACGGCCAGGCACTTCGGTATGCGCGTGCGCGGCTACACCCGATCGAGTGAATCCTACCCGGATGTGAACACCTACTACCATGGCTCCAGTTTGCTTGATTTTGCCGATGGGTTGGATTACCTCGTCAGTGTCCTGCCCAACACCAGGGAGACTGTTCGCATCGTGGATGCCTCCCTGCTCGGGCGGCTGCCCATCCATGCAGTCTTCGTCAACGTTGGGCGCGGCTCGACCGTGGATGAACCTGCACTGGTCGATGCGCTGCGGACCGGGAAGCTGGCGGCGGCGGTGCTGGACGTCTTCGAGCAGGAGCCGCTTCCGGTTGGGCACCCCTTTTGGCACACACCCAACCTGCTAATGACCTTTCATACTTCAGCCCCAAGTATCCCCGCCGATCTTGCCAGGCTGTTTATCGAGAATTACAACCGCTATGCAGAAGGTCAACCCCCGCTATATGCGGTCGATTTTGAAAAAGGATATTGAATTCCAGCGCCAGGAGAGAGGCAAATGAAAAATATCATTGCCCAGCTTGCAGATGCGCTGCTCGGAGCAGGCTGTGTCAAGTTTGGGGAGTTCACCCTTAAATCCGGGCTCAAATCCCCCATCTATATTGACTTGCGCCAGATCATCTCTTATCCCAAATTGCTGAAACAAATCGGGGATGCCTATTTACCAATTTTGAAGAAAATTGAATTCCAGCGACTCGCCGGGCTGCCTTACGCGGCCATTCCCATTGCGACCGCCATCTCTTTGCAAGGCGGATATCCGATGATCTATCCACGCAAGGAAGTCAAGGAGTATGGGACAAAGGCTGAAATCGAGGGCGATTACCACGCCGGAGAGACGGTTGTTGTAATCGATGACCTGGCTACCACGGGTGGGAGCAAGTTTGAAGCCATCGAAAAGCTAACCGGAGCTGGCTTGATAGTTAAAGATGTGGTCGTGTTGATCGACCGCCAGTCCGGAGCAAAAGAGGCGCTGGAACAGGCTGGTTTCCGCCTGCATGCGGTGCTGACGATTACCGGGTTGCTGGATTATTGGGAAGAGCTGCGGAAAGTGCCGGAAGAAAAGATTATTGAAACGCGCCGGTTCCTGGAGAAAAGAGTGTGAGTAAAAAATATACTTTCATTGCTACCATAAATGGCGCCGGGGGCGGGGGAGCATTTGTCCGGGTGCCTTTCGACGTGGAGCAGGCTTTCGGAAAGAAGCGTGTCCCAGTGCAGGCTAAGATTAACGGCGAGCTCTACCGCGGCACGCTGGTGCGTATGGGTGAACCCTATCATATGTTGATCGTGCTCAAGGGGATCCGCCAAAAGATCGGTAAAGATATCGGTGACGAGGTCGAAGTGGTGCTCGAAGAAGACACCCAGCCGCGGGTGGTGGAAGTCCCTGAGGATTTTCAGCAAGCGCTGGAAAATGCTCTGGTTGCGAAAACAGCTTTTGAGAAAATGTCTTACACTCACCAAAAAGAATATGTAAATGCCATCCTGGAGGCAAAGCACGAGTCCACCCGCCGCGACCGGATTGCGAAATCAGTTGAGATGTTGAAAAAAGGGAAAAAGGGGAATTAATAGGCCCATTTAAAAATAGAAGCGAATGCTTCTATTTTGATTTAATCAACTTTTCCTTGGCTTTCCGACCCATGCGCTTGATCCGGTGCTCGCGTCGCATGGCACTGCTTCGGTCCGGTTGTTCCTCCACGTATGTCAGCCTGACCGGGCGCCGGCAGCGGGTGTAGCGGGCTCCGTTCCCCCGGTTGTGTTGACGCAAGCGTCGCTCAGGCTCGGTCGTCCAACCG
Source organism: Anaerolineae bacterium (assembly GCA_041480185.1). GTDB lineage: Bacteria > Chloroflexota > Anaerolineae > Anaerolineales > Villigracilaceae > UBA877. The sequence continues at coordinate 2,158 of JBGOZL010000217.1, read as the reverse complement.
GTGTAAAAGCTCCCATCAGAACAGGTCAGGATATAGCAATAACAGGTCATAAGGAGCTGTTAATCATTCTACGGCTTTTTCTTGTCGCGGCGTCCGAACAATTTATCCAGGCCACCGATCTGCTGTTTCATAATATCGCCAATTTTTGGCATTTCCAGTCTGCCAGATTCGATCGTCAACCAGTCCCCCTTGGCCCGCTCCAATTGCCACTGTACATGTCGCCGGTGGGTATCGTCCAGGCGGGCTTGCAAATTCTTTTTATTTTCTTCCGCAATATCCTTGCGCAGGGATGCCAGGGTGATGAGGTATTCATCCAGAATCCGGATGGTATTGGCGCGGTTGTGCAGGATCGCCTCGGCTAATGCAGTGGATTCTTCCTCCTCGAGCGGCTGCGTGGCAGCCGAAAAAAGTTTCCCAGCCATTTTACGGATGTCGGACCAGCCCGGCTGACTTGTGACAGTCTCGACCAGTGCTACTGCTGATAATCCCGGCAAAAGGTGGGCCGATGCCATGACTCCGTCCACTTCGGCCAGATCTGCGAAATAGGGCTGCGACCCTAGCATTGCGACAAAATCTGCCGCAAGTTTGTGGGCTCCTTCAGCCGTCCCTGGCGGAGCTGTGATAGCCACGACCCCGTGCTGGAACAGGTCTGCACGCGCCGCGTCCAGCCCAAGCGAGGCATCCTCCAGGCTGGCTGGGTTGAGGGCCGGGGTCAGGCCGATGTAATGGCGTTTGGGTGGCAGGAGTTGTTTCGCCCAGTCCGCCACCGCCGATTTGACCGGCCCGGTGTCCATCACCACGGCGTCTTCGCGTATATCCTGTGCTATAAATTTCAAGGTCTCATAAATCGCATCAAATGGGATCGCCAAAATGATCAAATCCGCGCCTTCGATGGAAGCGGGCAGGTTGAATGAAATGCTCTCAACAGCCCCCAGTTTTTGGGCTCTACGTGCGGTTTCCGGTGATTTATCGTGCCCAAGTGTGGTGACCTTGTCTTTATGGTTTGCAAGTGCCAGCCCCATGGAAGCTCCAATTTGACCGAGTCCAATGATGGTGATTTTTACAGTCATGATTTCCTCACTCAATTTGTACCTGCAAAGTCAGGGAGATGTAAAATAATTAGAAACTGGTGGGAGCCGACTTCATATTCAACATTTATGGTAAATTACCTGTGAATCAATTTTCATCATCCGCGGCTTGCAGGGCGGTGAGAAGTGGATCATTTGGCGATGAAATATCCTGGTGGTTACGGATCAGTTCCACAGTCCGCGGAGATGAGCCTGCCTGCTCTGCCAGGTCTGCACCCCATTGGGGGTGATAGGCAGCCACGACGAATGGGCGGCGGAACTTTTCCGGTGTCCCCTCACTCCAGCGCCCGGCTTGCCGAGGGAAGAAGGCTTTGCCCAGCACAATGATCACGCGGTCGGGTAAGGAGAGTGGAAAAAGTACTTTGCCAAAATCATGCAGCAGGGCTGCAGTTAACAAGTCCGGGTCGGTGTGCCCGGCAGCCTTCAGCCGGTTAAAGACTTGAATGGCATGGGTCTGTTCGAACCCCTGCATCCGACGAAAAAGGACAATCTGGGTGGGAGAGAGATGGGGGAGAAGATCGTCGGTCTCGACCCGCTTGCGGGTACCGGGCAAGGCATTCCAGAACTGGCGGGTGCGGTAAGCGAGACGGGAGAGCATCAAGAGGAAATCCCTGGCGGTATTATGCCGACAAAAGGGATTATAACATTGTGATAGAATCGTGAGAGCCGGGGACGCCGACCCCGGCCCTCTTGAAAGGAGGAGAAGAGAAATCGCCTTACGACAATATCTTATCATCTTGGTCTGAAATATACTTGACGCTTCCCCTACGCTTCCCCTACGCCAATTTGACAATTTTGTAATCATTTTTTATGTATTTTCGAAGTTTTTCATGCCTCCCTATGCCATTGAAGCTAAAATTTTAGGGCGGAGCTAAACAAATTACTCGGAGACTCCTTGGTCCGGTGCATCTGGGTGATATCCGATTGTTCAACAATTGGGAATACCTGAGCACTTTAAAAAAGAGAGGTGTCGAGATGGAAAAACTCTATTTTGGCCAGACCGGCAAGACCCCATTGGGAAAATTTTGGGTGGCCGCCTCGAAGCTCGGGCTGGTTGCAGTGGAATGGGG
>JBGOZL010000216.1:0-4881 GCA_041480185.1 Anaerolineae bacterium | reverse complement strand
TGTCCATATCCAGGCGGGCGAAACTGCGAAAATTGGTCAAGGAGAGGTGAGTGAGGTGCATGATTTAATTATTGCCGGGGGCTATCCAGCCGGGCAAACGGAAGGGTTGGAAATTATACATTATCCAACACCGGTTCCTCTGGCTCGGGCCTCCAGACCTTGGTGGCACGGTCGGTAAAAACGACTCCGTTGATGTGATCGACCTCATGCTGAAAGACGCGGGCCATCCAACCTTTAGCCTTAATCTTAAAGGGCTGCCCGCGGCGCGTCTGCCCTTTAACTGTTACTGCCAGGGCACGTTCCACTTCACCGTGCAACCCGGGGATGGAGAGGCAACCTTCGATGCCCAATTCGGTTTCTGAAGACATTTCTTTTACTTCCGGGTTTACAACGACAAAGAGTTTCTTGGGGGCGTCTTCCTGCTCATCGTCTTCAGGATATTCCACCACAATGACCCGATTGGGGATGCCCACTTGCGGCGCTGCCAAGCCAACACCGGGTGCGACACGCATGGTCTCGATCATATCGTCTATCAGAGATTGCAAGTCAGCGTCGAAGCGAATAACAGTATGCGCTTTGCGACGCAGAATGGGGTCGGGCAAGGTAACAATTTTACGGAGCGGCATGGGTCACCAATAAATGAATAGGATGGAGGGCCTATTTTACATCATTTACTGGCAAGGTGTCATTCGGTTTTTTGTTATCCGGCGCTCCCTCTTCCCGCCGGAGCTGCTGTTCGTTATGGAAATAAGCTGCAAACCAGTCAGCGGTGCGTTCGCGTTCGGCTTTGATGGTTTCCTGCTCTTTTTTGGTGACCTTTTCCAGACGGCGTCGTTCGATATCCTCCTGCACGGCGGAGGGGTTGAAGACATTTTCAAAGGCCATTTCCCTGCCACCCCCGATAGTGATAAAAACCGTGCCGTAATTAAAGAACAGTTGCAGGGTGCCGATGCGCTTATTCTCGATGGAGAGGATATTTTCCAGGGCTGCAATGTCGCTGGTGACCTGCCCCAGCGGAGTTTTATCGATATCCAAGATCTGGTCGGGAGTAACCTGGAAAATATCATTGCTCCAATCCACGTACTCATAGATCCCCCAGAGCAATGAGGCAACATACAGGATCGCCCAGAGGAAATATATCAAACCCGCATCCGCCTTTAAAAATGTGGCAAAGTTGGCATTGGGCCTTAAGATCTCAAAGACCAAGAAAGCGAACAAAATGAACATAATCAAGCCGGGTTTCCAGGTCTGTTCAACCAAAACGAAAATGTGCTTGCGGTAGGTGACGGTGGCCAGGTGTTCAAACCGCAGGCGGAAGAGGTTGATAATGCCACGTTGATCTTCGTATGGATTCTTCGTCTCGACAGGCTTCGCCACAATCCCCTTGATCTCAGGAGGCTTGACCTGATCTCCAAGCAAGCGTGAACGCAAAGCATTTTGAATTTCCTGCTGTTCCATCTTGCGGGAGATCTCCTTGGAGCGCCTCCAGTACTGATCGATCAATGCGGCAGCCTGGTAAGGGTGGTCAACATATCGCAACTTTAGAGTACTGCCGACGATGGTCGAGATAACAAGGTCACCATAATCCAAAAGCCGACCGGTGAAATCCGTCTCCACATTTACCCGCAGAACGGCGGAAAGCGGCGATTCCTGGCGGCTTTCGTAAATCCCCACCACTTTTTCCACCCAAACCACGCGCCGGTCAGTGACAATATAGTAATCGTTGCCCCAATCGATAGCGTTCCAGACCCCCCAACCCGCTGCGCAAATACACAGCAAAAGTGACACATACCACAATGCTGCCAGGGCGGGCACCCACAGGGAATAATACCAAGTGACCAGCATACCAACTATCGCGGCAATTTCCAGCAAAACTGGTCCGGTCAGCCCCTCTACAAGCAGAAAGGAATTCTTGCGCGCCAGGAAATAGACGATCTCGTTCTCCTGGAGCCACTTGAAATGGACGCGCTGTTCCAAGCGATGGCTGTTTAGAGATACGGTGATATTGGTCTTCAGGCAGGGAGCCTGTTTCGCAAGTAATTGAAATTGCTCACGAGTCAACACCAAAGCGGTGGTCGCCTCGATAGCTGTAACGACAGCCGACTGTTTTTTATGATTGACGAGCATTCCTTCTTCGCCAAAATGATCGCCAGCCACCAAAGTAGCCGACAAAGGCTGTTTCCCCGACCGAATGACTGTTACTTTACCACTCCAAACCAGGTACAACCGGTCATCTTCCACCCCCTGCTGTATGATCACCTTCCCAGCAGGAAAAGTTTCTTCTGTCAATTCATCCGCCACAGACGTGAATTGTTCTTCATCCAGGCCATTAAAGAGATGAATTTGAGTTAGAAATTTAACCCGTTCGGATGGATCAATGGGCATGTGATACGTTTCCTGCGACTTTTATTGAACTTATCGGTACCGAATTATTCGAAAAGGCCTATATTTTCCTGCTTACAGTAAATAATACTGGGAAAAAGTGTCATAAAAGCAAGGAAATATCGATCAGCCTGCTTCAAATCTTAATTTATTGCCATTTAATTCTAGCACGAAACAGTTATTAGGAAAGTCGTAGAAATGTGGTGTTTCTACACCATTTTATTGAACCCCGGTTTACAGTTCAAGGATTCGTTTTGAACCATTCCCATTCCTAGATATCCTTTTCCCGCGCATGGTAAAATCATTCATATGAAAAAATGGCAATTCTGGGTTGGGATCTTGATCAGTGCAGTGTTCCTATGGTGGAGCCTCCGCACACTGAACCCTGCTGATTTGTGGCAAGCCGTCATCCACGCCAACTATTGGTGGATCGTGCCGGGAGTGGCTGTATATTTCGTGGCAGTTTGGGCGCGTGCCTGGCGCTGGCATTACCTGCTCAAGCCGATCAAGCCCATCCGGACACGTGTCATGTTCCCGATCACTTGTATCGGCTATATGGGCAATAACATTTATCCTGCCCGGGCCGGCGAAGTGCTGAGGGCGGTGGTGCTCAAACGTCGGGAAGGGGTGCCAATCTCAGCCTCGCTGGCAACCATCATCGTCGAGCGCATCTTCGATGGCGTGGTGATGCTGGCCTTCGTCTTTTTCAACCTGACCCAGTTGGCTGAAATGGCAAAGGTGGTCATTCCGGTGGGAAAATGGCAAGTCACGATCCAAGACGTGGCCGTGTGGGGCAGCGTGGCATTCTTCAGCGCCTTATTGGTGTTCCTGCTGGCAGCCATGTTCCCCAAGGTTACCGCCCGAATCGGGCAATGGTTCATCGACCGGTTCTTACCCGCCCGCCTGCGTAATCAATCCTCCGGGATCATGAATCGCTTCCTGGATGGGCTAGAATCGCTGCGCTCGCCATTCAACATCTTAATGGTATTCTTCACCTCGGTGATTATCTGGCTACTGGAAACGGTCAAGTATTGGCTCGTAATGCATGCCTTCCCCTTCAGCGTCAGCTTCTTCACGCTCATGCTGATCAATGGCGTGGTCAATCTAACCACCACTATCCCGGCTGCGCCCGGTTACCTGGGCACCTTCGACGCACCGGCGATCGCCATCCTTATGGCGAAAGGCATCAACCAAGGGATAGCCAGCGCTTATACATTTGTACTTCACTTTGCACTATGGTTCCCGATCACAGTTCTGGGAGCCTGGTACCTGGCACGCGAGGGAATAAAGTGGAGCGACTCGCTGAGGACAGAAGCAAAAGAACCAGAAGTGCCCCGGGAGCCTACAGGTCAAGCTTGATTTTTTGGATTGCCTGGAAACATCCGATCATATGGAACACTGGTAACGGAGATATTATGTAAATGAAGATCGCGATCATTGGAGCCGGTTTTTCCAGAATGGCAGCCGCGTACGATTTAACCAAAGCCGGCAATAAAGTGACCATCTTCGAGGCGGGAGACTCAGTCGGTGGCCTGGCAGGCGGGTTCAAAGAACCCGGCTGGGATTGGTGGGTGGAGAAATACTACCACCACTGGTTTGCCAGTGACCGGCACATGCTGGGGCTGATCAAGGAGCTGGGATGGGAGGATAAAGTGATATTCCCACGCCCGTTGACGGTCATGTACCACCAAGGAAAATTCTATCCCTTCGATTCCATCATCAAAGCGCTGCTCTTTCCAGGCTTGGGATTTGGGATCAATAAAATCCGCTTCGGATTGGTGGGTGTGTTCCTGCGCCTGACGAATAGCTGGAAGACCCTTGAAAAATATACCGTGGACGAGTGGCTGTGCAAGTGGGCGGGGGAAAAAGTATACAAGTTGATGTGGGAACCACTGGTCATCGGAAAGTTTGGCGAGCGCTATTACAAGCAGGTGAACATGGCCTGGATGTGGGCGCGGCTCAAAGCCCGCACGACGCGCCTGGGCACATTCGAGGGCGGGTTCCAGAATTTCGCGAACCTGTTCGCAGGCAAGCTGAGGGAAATGGGAGTCGAGATCCGCCTCCAGACGCCGGTCTCATTGATCGAACGGGTGGAGGGTTCAGGAGAAGTATCAGTCCAGAGTGGGAAAACCGAAGTGTACGAGAAGGTGCTGGTGACCCTCTCGCCCGAAGCGATGACCCGGCTTGTTCCATCCTTACCTGAAGATTACCTGCACGGATTGAAAGGCATGAAATCCATGGGGGCGGTGGTGATGACCCTGGCACTCAACCACCAGTTGTCGGAAGAAGGGTATTACTGGTACAACCTGCCAAAGTCAGCGGGCTACCCGTTCCTGGCGCTGGTGGAGCATACCAACTTCGTAGGAAAGGAACACTTTGGCGGCGATCACATCCTTTACATGGGTGACTACCTGGAACCGGAACACGAGTACTTCCGCCTCAGCCAGGATGAGCTGCTGGAGCGTTTTCTACCTGCACTGAAGAAGTTCAATCCAAAAT
>JBGOZL010000215.1:0-4891 GCA_041480185.1 Anaerolineae bacterium | reverse complement strand
GCGGGATCAGCATCCAGCTTGACAGCTGGCAAATCGCCAACTGTTTTGGCAAAGAGCGCCGCCTGATCGGGAGAGGTCAAGAACTTCAGGAATAGAAGGGCCTCATCTGGGTGCGTGCTGTCGCGGGTGATGGCAGCTTCGATCAAGCCATCCACACCGACAGACAGGTGATCCAAGGCGGCATCCTTCAAAGGTGGGACTGCGAAGGCCAGCACATCTTCGGCCTTCATACCATTAGCCATGAGGCCGCTCAACGTGTACGTGCCTCCGATGACGAACGCAGCTTTCCCTTGAGCCATCGCCGTTTCCGAAGGGCCGATGTCGGTCGCCAGGATATCCGCCGTCCATAAGTCATTCTGTTGGATCGAGTAGACAAAATCGAATACACGCGTTGCGCAAGGATCCAAGAAGGTGTCACGTCCGTCGTAGATTGCGTCGTATTTGGCCTGGCCACAACTTGTCATCATCAATGGGTTGAAGAGCCAACGGGCAGACACATCCGGGTTCTGGACACCCGTTGTAACTCCTGCCACACCAGTCGCGGCCTTGATCGTCTTCATCATTTCGAGCCATTCTTCGGCTGTTTTGGGGGCGGTGTTGGGATCTAAGCCAGCCTGGGTCATCAACGGTTTGCTACCGTATACAAAGTAGGCAGAACCAGCCATATACGGAATACTGAAGACCTGACCAGCCTTCACGTTCTTGAAGGTGCAGCCAGGGTCGGCCTGGCAGGAATCATAGCGGGACTGTGAAAGGACCGAACTCTTCTCGAAGGTGCCTGGGATGAAGCTGGCTGCCCACTGGGTGTCGACCTTGTCGGTAAGCTCCACGAGTATGCCACTGCCGGCATAGTTCCAGAAATCGTTGCCGCCGGTCCAATAGGACATAATGTCGGGAAGATCGCCCGACTGGGCAGATGTGGTGAGCTTGGTTCGGTAAGCATCGTCGGGGTTCACCGCCGTAATGGTGACTTTGATGCCTGTTTGTGATTCAAAATTGGCAGCCACTGCTTCCAACCCGGGAACGTGGTTAAGTTTCCAAGTCCACATTGTCAGCTCGACTGGAGTCTGAGCCGGGGGTTCAGTAGCTGCTGACGTTGTTGGAGTCGCTGGAGTGGTGCAGGCCGAGAAAAGCATTACAGAGACCAACAGAAAACTCAAAGTATAAAAAACATTCTTTTTCATAGTTTCTTTCTCCTCTTCATTCAAATGTAGTTCTGGAAATGAGATTTTGCTTTGTAGTGTCACACTTTTTCTTCAATCTACTTCATGAACACCTCCTAATTAGAAATGAACTAAACCGAAATTTACAATTGCTGAGGGTTAATGCTGGAACCGCGGATGATCAGCTGTGTTGGTAAAAGGACTTGTTGGATAGCTTCGCTATCGCTATGGATACGTTTGAGCAGCAGGCGAGCTGCCTCACTACCTATTTCAAAAGGCCGCTGGGCCATCGTGGTTAGATCCCTGGCATCTGCGCAGTCCAAGTCATCGAAACCGACCACACCCAGGTCATCGGGGATGCGTAGACCAACCTGTTCAGCGGCCTCAAGGACCAGCATAGCCACCAGATCATTCATTGCCACAATCGCTTCCGGGCGCTCCGCCTCACGTAAAAAGGTGGCAATCTTTTCAACCACCAGGTTCTCGTGTAAAGTTGAAGAATTCTGATCCTGGAGATAACCGAGCTCGATTGGACCACCAACGATGAAAGGTGCCCGTGGCTTCAAGTCGAAATCAGCCATTGCAATCTGATAGCCATGCAGGCGTTCTGCAATACTGGGGAGTTGGATTGGCTCACGAGCAAGATAGGCGATGTTTTTATATCCTTGATCAATCAGGTGCCGGACAACCTGCCTGCCACCTTCAAAATGGTTGGACATGACAGAGTCTGCTTGCACACCTGGAATGTTTCGATCGATAAATACGACCCGGGTCCCTTTTGAAACTACGTTGAAAAGGGTTCGGTCGTTCGATTGCGCATACACGGGCTGGACAATATAACCTGCCATTTTATCAATTTCTAGATTCTGGATTAACTGGTTCTCTTTAGAAAGATCTCCCTCCGAGTTGCAGAAAATCAAGTGATAACCTCTATCTCTGAGGATGCTCTCAACGCCTAAAAGGATTTGTACATTAAAACTACTGCTAAGGTGAGGAACAATGTAACCAATAAACCCTTCGGTCTTAGCCATAGATGTCGAGATTTCTTTACCCGATACGAATGTACCTTTACCCGCTAGACGAACAATCAAACCCTCTTCCACTGCAGCACTCAATGCCTGTCGGATCGTAACCCGGCTGACCCGTAACATGACTTCTAGCTCGGCTTCTGTCGGGAGCTGGGTATCTGCAAGCCATTCACGTCTGGCAATCCGAGTACGAATTTCATTCAGGATTTGCTGATACATCGGCATGGGGGCGTTCTTGTTGATCTTGAACGTTTTTAATTTAATATTCATCGATAAGTTTCTTTCGTAAATTGGGAATTGCAAATTGTTATATTATGTATTAGAATGTATTAAATTATATTATAGTGATATTTTTCAACTTGTCAATAGACCCTCGGTTTACAACGATTGGATTTCAGTAAAAGATTAAGGAAAATACATGGAAAGCTTGATGGAAATCCCTGGATTAGGAAGTATTCCTACAAATTCTGGTCTCATCCCTTTGTCAAAATGTAGCGACGGTATATTTGAACTCGGTAAATCGGGTGTGATTTCGATATTCGCAACTGGTGATCGGAAGGTGGAATTTATTAGCTTTAAAGAGCACACTTTGGCTTTCGTTCACTCCTTAATGGGATACCCTGCCTACTATAAAGTACATCCAGTTCATTTGCAAAAACCGATCTTGGGAGTATTGATGGATCTGGATGGTACGACGGTCCGAAGTGAAGAATTTTGGATGGAGATAATCCAAATGACCACCGCTAGCTTATTGGGAGATTCATCATTTGTCCTAGCTGAAGAAGATTTACCTTTCATCAGTGGACATAGTGTCTCAGAGCACCTCCAATATTGCATCCAAAAATACTACCCAGCGGGGACCATCGAAGAAGCCCGGGCTTACTACTTCACTCATACCCAGCGAGAACTCCACAAGATTATGCAGGGCGACGGAAAACCTGGTGCATTCAAACCTGCTCCGGGCGTGAAACGGTTCTTGGTAGAGTTGAAACAAATGGGTGTTAAAATTGGCTTAGTGACATCAGGGTTGTATGAAAAGGCTTGGCCGGAAATTATTTCCGCTTTCAACGCTATGGGTTTAGGCGACCCCCGCGATTTCTATGATGCGATTATTTCTGCAGGTTACTCGTTAAAGAAGGGACAGGTAGGAACCTTGGGTGAGTTGTCGCCTAAACCGCATCCTTGGCTTTATGCGGAAACTTTCCGGATTGGCCTGGGTATGGAATTTATTGATCGGAATTCGGTTATTGGAATCGAAGACAGCGGAGCAGGCATTTGTTCCATCCGTCTGGCAGGTATCCCTGCCATCGGAATAGCGGGTGGGAATATCATAGAAAGCGGCACCCGTTGTTTGTGTAATCATTATTGCCAGACCTTTGAGGAAATCTTAAACATCATTTGTTAGGCATAAGAAAATATTTTTCGGTAAGTTCTCGTTTCCATAATAGGAGAATATACATGCCTCAAGCAAAAAACCGGACAAAAATAGCCAAAACCGCTTCAGAGGCGCAGCGAATCCAGTGCCATTTCATTTCCAATACTCATTGGGACCGAGAATGGCGGTACTCAGCGCAGCGAACCCGGTATATGCTCGTCTCCATGCTCGATATGCTGTTCGATATCTTCGAAAAAGAGCCACAGTTCAAGTCCTTTCACATGGATTCCCAAACCCTACCACTCCAGGATTACCTTGAAGCCTGCCCGGAGAAGGAGCCTCTCATCCGGAAGTATGTAAGCAACGGTAAACTCGTTATTGGCCCCTGGTTTTGCCTTCCAGATGAGTTCCTCGTTGGGGGCGAGTCACTGATCCGCAACTTGCTGCTTGGGCATAAAATTGCTCGTCGTTTCGGCTCGGTGAGCAAAACCGGTTATTCTCCATTTTCCTGGGGACAGATCTCACAAATGCCGCAGATCTATCAAGGTTTTGGAATTGATGTCGCGAGTTTTTACCGAGGTATTAACCCTATGGTGGCACCCAAATCTGAATGGATATGGGAAGGAGCAGATAGCTCGCAGATTATCGCCTCGCGGCTAAGCTCTCGCCCGCGCTACAATGTGTGGTATATCATCCAGCGAGCGGTATACTGGAACGAACAGGATGAAAACAACCGTTTAATCCCATGGCGGCGAGGGAACGGCCTTTTCCGATTTCTTGATACCGAGAAGTCTGAACTCGATTATCAATATACCCACCCAGCTTATAACTATTTTGAAGAGAACATTTCCGTACGGGCAGAACAAGCACTTCGAGAACAAGACAAAGATTGGACAACCCCACATCGCTTCTGGTCTGATGGGCACGATTCGTCTAGTCCTGACATCCGCGAGGTACGCCTGATAGAAGATAGCAACCGGGCATTGAGCGCTTCTGCCGACGTATTTCATAGTACGATCAAAGCCTGGCAAGATGGCCTCAGGTCGCATCGTAAGTCTGATTGGCCTATCCTGCGCGGAGAGATGCGGTATCCACAGACGAATGGAGGGGCAAGTGCATTGTTTGGTTGGGTCACCTCCTCCCGGATGTATATAAAGCAAGAGAACTTCAAAACTGAACGATTACTCACCTCCTACACTGAACCCCTTTCGGTGTTTGCCAGCCTCTTAGGTAATCCTTACCCTCAGAATTACGTTGACTTGGCATACAATTGGCTTCTTCAAAATCATGGCCATGACACGATTGCTGGGTGTGGGAGAGACATC
>JBGOZL010000214.1:0-4909 GCA_041480185.1 Anaerolineae bacterium | reverse complement strand
GGCAGATTACGTGATCAGGTTCGTCAAATTGGCGACCAGCATGGTTGCCCGGCCGATCATCTTGTTTTCTGAACATAAAAAGCAAGCCGCGCAAATGCCCGAAGCTGCCACAGCCGTTTCGCGAACCGGGTGGAAACGGTTCTGGGCCATCTTGCGCGGGGTACTGATCGCCATCCCCATTATCGTTATCTTCGCCGCGCTACTCTCTTCCGCTGACCTGGTCTTTTCCCAGCGCCTCCAGAGTTTTATCACCCTTTTCCGCCTTGAAAATCTCCCGCAGTACATTTTCCGATGTATCTATATTTTGATTGGGGCATATGCACTTATAGGTGCGATCCTGCATGCAGCCCGTAAGAGCCAGGATGAAAAATTGTCAGGCATGGATAAGCCGCTCGTGCCACCCTTCCTCGGCTTCACGGAGGCAGCCGTTGTGTTCGGGGCAGTGGTGTTACTGTTCGCCCTATTTGCGGTCGTCCAGCTCCAGTATTTCTTCGGCGGGCAGACCAACATTGGCGTGCAGGGTTATACTTATGCCGAGTACGCCCGCCGCGGTTTTGGCGAACTGGTGGCGGTGGCATTTTTCAGCCTGCTGTTGTTCCTCAGCCTGAGTGCCGTGGTCAAGCGCCAAAACCAAACCCAGCGATGGGTCTTCTCGGGGCTGGGGCTGGGGATGGTGGCCCTGGTGGGGGTGATGCTGGCTTCGGCTTTCCAACGGTTGGTGCTATATGAAGCCGCCTATGGTTTCTCGCGCCTGCGCGCTTACACACACGTCTTTTTAATCTGGCTGGGCGTCCTTTTGGCTGTGGTGCTGGTGCTCGACATCCTGCGAAGGGAGCGTACTTTCGCTCTCGCCGCGCTTCTGGCCTCCATCGGATTCGGGGTGACTCTGACCCTGCTCAATGTGGATGGGTTCATCGTCCGGCAAAACGTGGCGCGCTCCGCGGCGGGTTCCGCGCTGGACGTGGCATACCTGGTTTGGCTCTCCCCCGACTCTGTCCCCGCGCTGGTGGCGGCCTACCAGGACCAAACTCTCCCGGGAAGTACCCGCGATGCGGTTGGGGCTGCGCTGGTTTGTCGCAAACAGGTTTCCTCCGGCAGCCGGGATCAAGACTGGCGCAGTTTCACGCTCTCCGGCTGGCAGGCTGATCAGGCGCTGCGGCTTGTCCAGTCCAGCCTGGACGCTTATCAGGTGCAGCAGGATGATTGGGATGTGAAGGTGCTCACACCTGGCGGCAACACGTACGATTGTTATCAGCCTGGGGTTGGAAGTTAACCTGAATTCTAACTTATTACAATGCCGGGTGGGACTTTTCCTGCCCGGCATGTATGTATTATCGTTCCGTCCGGAAGCCCGATAAAAGCCGTCCGGTACGTTTCATGTATTGGCGATATGGTTCACCAAACCGGTCGATCATTATTTTCTCTTCCGGAGATACCCGCACCAAGTACAATACCAACAGCGGCACAAGGTAAATTCCCCCCACCAGCCATTTGACGACAGAAGTAAAAAACCAATCCCTATACCGAAAAAAGCCGAATACATCGGATGACGTACACGGCGAAATAGCCCGCTCTGCACCATCTCGCATTCCTTAGATAGGGCCAGGATCGCATTCCAATTATTCCCGAATGCCTGGTGAGCCCAGCCAAACATAACAATTCCCAGACAGACAATACCACCACCCCAGCGCATCCACACCGGCAGAGGAATGGAAGCAAAACCAATCCAGATGGTCAGGAAGTAAAGTGGAAGCAATGGAAAGAAGACCAGCATGTTGCCATCCATGTCCACGGAGTCTGCCTCAATCCCATAGGTATTCTCTGTTTCCACAGGGTGCTGCATAAATAATTGAATCAGGACCTTGTCATTTTTCGAATACTTCGATTAATTAATGTACATATATTTCGCATTCATAAGAATCCTCCGCCGGGTAGGCTCATAAATCGGATTCCGTGTAAAATCAACCTGGTTTTGTTAAGGAGGTTTCCACATGACCATTGTATATATTTTGATCGTCGTCATTGTCATTTTACTCGCCTGGTTCGTTGTCGCACTTATTTGGGGCAAACCGTGGAGCATCTATTTGCTCTATGCACGCACATTCCTGCACTTTGCCTTGAAAGGCCCTGAACTGCTGACCATACTCGGCATCCTCGAAAAATTCGGACTACATGGTCATAATGCCAAACTCTCGGACGCCTCGGTGGCGAATGAAACCAAAATGTACAAATGGCTGAAGCGCGACCTTGCAATTCTGCGCAGTTATCCCCGCCAGCGCCAGCCCCCGGAAACCTTGCTTTCCACAGACATCATGGATTATTTCCTGGATGACCTGGCGCGGGCTGAAAAATTCCGCTTCCACGACTACCCGCTCAACCAGATGATTGGCGTCCAATCCGAACTGCCCAATTTCATGATGACCATCCACCCGGTGGTAAGCAAACTCGAAGGGCGTAACTATGTCAAACGCTTGAACCGCTTTGGGGTCAAGTTCGACCAGGTGCTGGAGGGTCTTAAAATCCGGGAGAAAAAGGGCGTCCTGCCCCCCCGGTTTGTCATCCGTCGCGTTCTGGACGAGATGACCGCCTTTGTTGGCCAACCGGCCAGTGCGAATCCACTCTACACCGTGTTCAAGGACAAACTAACCAAACTGGATAAGGTCAGCGGTCGTGATCGGGAAGCGCTCCTTTCCGAGACGGAGGTTGCCATCAGTCAGACCGTGTACCCTGCCTACCAGAAATTCATCGCTTATTTCACCGAACTGGAGCAGAAAGCCACAACAGACGACGGCGTTTGGAAACTACCGGACGGTGCGGAATATTATGCTCACTGTCTGCGCAGCAACACTACCACCGCATACACGCCGGAACAGGTGCACGAGATTGGTCTTCGAGAAGTGACGCGCATCGAGGGAGAGATGGGTGCCATCCTGAATAAACTCGGCTATCAGGACGTCAAGAATGCCCCCAAAAAACTTGCCGAATTCGGGAAAGAATCACGCTTCCTTTACCTGAACACGGACGAGGGCCGCTCCGCCGCCATGGCCGAGTACCAGCACATCCTGGATGAAATGGAGGCGGGGTTGGACCCCTACTTTGCCGTCCGCCCGAGGGCTGCCCTGAAAGTTGAACGCGTCCCGGAATTTCGCGAAAAAGGCTCGGCAGGGGCTTACTACCAGCAAGGCGACCTAAGTGGGACGCGTCCAGGCGTCTTCTACGCCAACCTGCGCGACATGAACGAGATCCAGAAATTTGGGATGAAGACCCTGTCGTATCACGAAGGCATTCCCGGTCATCACTTCCAAATTGCGATTGCCCAGGAATTAAAGGGGGTGCCATTCTTCCGTCGCATGGTGCCATTCACTGCTTACGTTGAAGGCTGGGCGCTGTATGCTGAGAAGCTGGCGCGTGAAATTGGTTTCTACAAGAATGACCCCTATGGCGAACTGGGCTACCTCGATTCCGAGCTTTTCCGCGCGGTACGGCTGGTGGTCGACACAGGCATCCACCATAAAAAATGGACCCGGGAACAGGCCATCGAATACATGGAAATGCACACCGCCAGCGCACATGAGAGCATCGTCAGCGAGATCGAGCGCTATATCGTCATGCCGGGACAGGCCTGCGCTTACAAAATGGGTGAGATCAAGATGGTAGAAATCCGGGACAAAGCCAGGAAAGCCCTTGGCGATAAATTCGACCTGCGTAAGTTCCACGATGTAGTCTTAAAGAACGGAGCCATGCCCCTCAATATTCTCGAGCGCGTGGTGGAGGAATATGTCGCATCAACCACTTAAAAATGACGGATAACAAAAGCGGAAGGGAGCAGCCTTCCGCTATTTTTATTTCTTATATTATGGACATAAGGGGTTTTAAGGAGAGGGCGTAGAGGAAGGAACCACCAACTGTTCTAGTAGAAAATTCAACATTTCCAGAGCGGTCAGGTTTCGCACCTGCATGCCGTATTCCAAACTGTGGGGGATGGAGAAATCAGTAAAGTTGAGGTAAGAGACGCTGGTGAGGTGCGAGGCATCAGCCAGCCCATGGTTGGGCAGAGGCTGGGCTGCCTGCCAGAAATTCCAGAGCGGAAGTTCGTATTCCATGGCAAGCCGGGCGATGGTGGCATTGATGGAATTATCCCTTTCTATGTCATCAGCTTTTGTCCCCAAGATGGGAATAATACCCTGAGTCATCGTATCTTCGATGATAGTGCGCAAATTGGTTTCAAAGGCGCCTGGGGTGTGGTGGACATAATAGGATTCATTAGTACCAACCGAGATGATGGCAAAAGCCGGATGATCAAGGCGGTACTGGCAGTCGAGCAGGGTCTCTTTGCTCAAGCACTGGGAGCCGGTCCAGAGAGTGGTCAACAAACCCGCAGTATTCAACCCGTTTTTCGCGGCCAGACTGGGACGTTGGAATGATCCTTTAAAATAGTCAATAACAGGTTGAAGGTCGATGTATACTCCCAGGTTGTATTTGCTGTCAAAACCCACAAGGAAATCCGGGGCTGCCGAGGCGCAATCACCAATTCGGGAAAAGATGTGGGAGTTATTCCCCCGCGTAAGCCCAAGGTGGTAAATTTCCCGGACGCGGTCACTGATTTCAAGGGGGATGATGGGCAATTTCTGCCAGAAATCCGCGGGAAGCGGCGTGGATGTGGGTGCGGGGCCTGCTTCAGCGGATGGAGTGGAAGCGCCGATAAAGGCAGCTGCTCCCGTTAGGGTTGGCAGGCTGCCAATGGGTGACGAGATAGCCTCCGTGGATTGAAGCGGGGTAGAAGGGGTGCACGCCGCAAGGAGTGCAATAAGAAGACAACCAGCCATCATTGCGATTGTTCCCCTTTGTTTCGGCACTTCCCTGCCCGGATTCATGGATTGCTTAATTGAACTCTTTTGCGATCGCAGCG
>JBGOZL010000213.1:0-4916 GCA_041480185.1 Anaerolineae bacterium | reverse complement strand
GGCATCTTCCGGTACCAGCAGGCCGGAATCTGTGATGTTTCGTTTATCGAAAGCATAAAGATCGGAAAACGACCACTTGAGGGGTTGGGAAAAAGTGTCCAGGCAGCGTACGCATTCCAAGTCTGCGGCTGCCTCGAACTTACCCTGCAGCAGCAGCCCTTGCTGGGTACGGTCAAAACGCGCCTCGCCAGAAAAGCTGAACACGGTCAAGTCCTCCCCCAGGCGCATCTTTTCGTAGTCAAAGTAAAAATCACGGCGTGTACCGATCGGCGATCTGATTAAGAACCCAACGTTGAGCCGCAGAGGACGACGAAGGTTGGTCACATGGATACTTCTATACGCAAGTTTGGGAACGTTTACATTCTAGCACAGCGGAGACTCGAAGTCAAGAATTCTTTAAGGAATCCATGGTTTTTAAGAGTCTAAATATCATCAAAGAAATAATAATCATTGACTTTTCGAATTAATAATCCTATACTATTTATAGGATTTCACCGTTTTATTAGGAGGAGGAAGCAAAATGGATGCACATCCCTGGTTACAGCACTATGATAAAGGAGTCCCCCAAACAATAAATTATCCCCCGGTTCCTATTTTCCATTTCCTGGAGGAATCGGCAAAGAAATATCCTAATCGCGCATGCACCATCTTCAAGGGCGCGGCAATATCCTTCCGGGAAATGAATGCCATCACCGATAAATTGGCAGCAGCCCTGGCAGGGATGGGGATCAAAAAGGGCGACAGGGTTGGAATATTTATACCAAACACACCCCAATTTGTGATGACCTACTTTGGGATTCTCAAGGCTGGCGGGGTGGTCGTCGCCATTGATTCTCGCTACACGGCTCCTGAGATCGTCCATCAGGCCAATGATGCTGGTGTAGAGACCATGTTTGTCATGAGCAATTTTTATAAGACTGTAAAGACCGCCCAGTCCGATACCAAGATCAAAACTTTGATCGTGACAAACATCAAAGAGACACTTCCCCCCGTATTAAAAGTGTTGTTCACCTTGGCCAAGGAGAAAAAAGACGGCTTCCGCGTTGAATTGGCACCTGGCGACCTCTGGCTGAATGATCTGCTTACAAAATATCAGCCTGAAGATCGCCCAAAATTGGATATCGGGCCGGATGATATCGCCTTGTTCCAATACAGCGGCGGTACCACGGGTGTCTCCAAGGCAGCGGTTGCTACACATGCCAACCTGGTAGCCAATACCCTCCAGGTGGGTAGTTGGATGCCCAACTTATTGGCGGGGAAAGAGACCGTGCTGATGGCCATCCCTCTTTTCCACGTGTACGGTATGGTGGTGGGTATGCTCTTTGGGATATTTATGGCTGCACCCCTTGTGATGGTACCCAACCCACGTGACATGCCGGATTTACTTGGCAATATCAAGAAGTTCCACCCAACTGTCTTCCCCGGTATCCCCATGCTGTATAACGCCATAAACAACCGTCCGGAAGTTATCGCTGGAAAATATAACCTGAGTTCCATCAAGGCTTGCATGTCCGGTTCTGCCCCGTTGCTGCGCGAAACAAAGGAAAGGTTCGAGGCTCTAAGCGGTGGAAAGGTTTTTGAAGGCTATGGGCTTTCAGAAGCACCCACCGCCACTCACTGCAACCCGCAATTGGG
This sequence comes from Anaerolineae bacterium, assembly GCA_041480185.1. Taxonomy (GTDB): domain Bacteria; phylum Chloroflexota; class Anaerolineae; order Anaerolineales; family Villigracilaceae; genus UBA877. Next base: position 3,281 of record JBGOZL010000213.1, on the reverse strand, counting down.
GATGAATAAAACCGGGTCGATCGGCATGCCCTTCCCCGATGTGGATGCAAGGATCATCAGCCTGGATGACGGAGAGACAGAAATGAAGGTCGAGGAGATCGGCGAACTGGTCGTTCGCGGCCCGCAGGTAATGAAAAATTATCACAACATGCCCAACGAAACAGCCAACGCCCTGCGTAAATTAAAGGATGGCAAGGTTTGGCTCTTCACTGGGGATATCGCCCGAATGGACGAGGACGGCTATTTCTATATCGTGGATCGCAAAAAGGAACTTATGAAACCCGGAGGTGAGCAGGTCTGGCCGCGCGAGGTGGAGGAAGTCATCGCTGCCAACCCGAAAGTTTTGGAAGTTGGCGTAGCTGGCATCCCCGACTCCCTGCGCGGAGAATGTGTCAAGGCATGGGTGGTGGTCAAGCCCGGCGAATGCTTGACCGAGGACGAGGTCAAGGACTGGTCAAAAAAGAGCCTGGCGATCTATAAAGTCCCCAGGCAGGTCGAGTTTCGACCCGAATTGCCCAAGACGACCGTCGGCAAGGTCCTGCGCCGCGAATTGGTCAGGCAGCATAACGAGGAAGAAGCCAAGAAAAAACAAAACGTGATGGAATTGCCCGTAAAATCGCTTTAAGAAAGACCTCCCGCAGATTTCTAGATCCTGTGGGAGGTCGGTTTAATCCAGGTTTTCTCGAAATTCCTTTATAAGGTGGGAAAAAAGGGGGCAGGATGGCGTGTGAAGCCACTTACCTGCCTCCCTTTTCAATTTTTCCGAAAATGCAAACGAGCTTTAGCGTATCTTAAACATGGTCATTAATTTCATGGCTAGGTTCAAATCACCAGCCAGTTTGAGTTTGCCTGCCATGAAGGCTTGCATTCCGTCCAGTTCCCCAGTGAAGATTTTGACATAATCAGCTGAATCCGCTGACAAGGTCATCTTGGGCGTGGGAGATACTCCCTGTTCGACGGTACATTTTTCATTTTTTATCGTGGCGAACCAATCGCCTGCTTCCGCACCGCTGAATTTAAACTGGATTACCGCATCCAACCCGGGGGCTTTTTCCGGAAGGAAAGCTTTCGGCATTTTGGACATGAGTTCAACAACTGTTAGAGTCATTATTTTCTCCTATTATTTTGGTTGATCACAAGGCACAGACTAATTTTCTGTGCTCTCCCGGCATATGCATCCGGGGCGGGTGAAGCAGGGACAAATGCCTAATTCTGCAAGTTCTCGAAGATGGTTGCTGCGCCCATGCCTCCACCGATGCACATGGATACCATGCCATACTTGGACTTGCGGCGCTTCATCTCATAGATCAACTGGGTGGTTAATTTTGCTCCAGTGCAGCCAAGTGGATGTCCGAGAGCGATTGCGCCACCATTGAGGTTGACCTTCTCCATATCCAGACCTACCTGTCGCGCCACAGCCACAGACTGGGCAGCGAAGGCCTCATTTAGTTCAATCAGGTCAATATCGTTCAGCGACAGCCCGGCCATTTTGAGCGCCTTTGGGATGGCGACAATCGGGCCGATGCCCATCAACTCCGGCGGAACGCCGCCGACAGCGAAGACCATGAAACGCGCCAGCGGTTTGAGTCCCAGCGCTTGGGCTTTTTCGCTGGACATGATGACCACTCCCGCGGCACCATCGGAGACCTGCGAGGAGTTGCCTGCCGTCACCGTGCCACCCTCTTTGAAGGCTGGCTTGAGTTTGGCAAGTGCTTCCAAGCTGGTATCAGCGCGCGGACCCTCGTCCCGTTTGACAGTGAATTTCTTCGTCAAGGGTTTGCCGTCCGCTCCCAATTCCTTCAGTTCTACATCGATTGGGACCAATTCGGGGTCGAACCTGCCTGAATTGACTGCAGCAGCAGCCCGCTGGTGGGAACGCAACGCAAAGGCGTCCTGGTCCTCGCGGCTGATCTCGTATTTCATCGCCACATTCTCGGCGGTGAGACCCATGTTTGTGTAGTAGTGGGGCAGTTCAGCTGCAAAATAGGGGTTCACTGAGAATTTATAGCCCATCATCGGCACCATGCTCATGGACTCGACACCACCGGCAATTGCCACATCCATCTGGCCAGCCTGGATGGCATATGCCGCGTGCGCGATGCTCTGGACTCCGGATGAGCAGTACCGGTTGATGGTTTCGCCGGGTACCGTATCAGGCAGACCGGCACGCAGCGCCACCATGCGCGCCATGTTCAAGCCCTGTTCACCCTCCGGGAAGGCGCAGCCAAGGATAACATCGTCGATCTCTTTTGGATCCAATCCGGGGGTCCGGGCGAGCAGGGCTTTTACCACTGCTGTTGCCAATTCGTCCGGGCGGACGGTTGCCAGCCCGCCGCGCTTGCCTTTCCCAACCGGGGTGCGTACTGCAGAGACAATTACAGCTTCGCGTGTCATGGTTACCTCCTAATTCCGTAAGGGCTTTCCGGTCTGAAGCATATTGAATATGCGCGCCTGGGTCTTTTCCTCACCACACAGGGAGAGGAAGGCCTCGCATTCCAGGTCGAGGATATATTGCTCACTGACCCAGGTTGGTCGGCTCAGGTCACCACCGGCCATGATATTGGCAAGTTTTCCGGCTATCACACCTTCGTATTCGGTGATGTACTTGCCCTCTTTGAATGTCCAGGCGCCCATCCGTAGCGCAGCCAGCGACTCGCGTCCACCGGCATATATCAGTTCAGGTGCAGGCGGGTGGTAACCCGCGGCTGCCATGTGCATGGCTTCGCGCTTGGCTTCCGTTAGCAGGTGCTCACGGTTGACCACGATCCGATCTGCAGGTCCCAGGAAACCCATCTGGCGGGCTTCTTCGGCGCTGGTGGCTACTTTGGCCTGCCCGATCAGCTCGAAGACCCGCTGCAGGGATGGGAAGATGTCAACCCCCGGAATACGCATACACGGGTTGATGATGCGGCGCATCAATTCCTTCGTACCGCCGCCAGCAGGGATGACGCCCACGCCGAGTTCGACCTGCCCGATATACGTCTCGGCTGCGGCCACAACGCGGCTGCCGTGCATGGTAATTTCGCCACCGCCTCCCAGGGTCATTCCCGCTGGGGCGATTACCACCGGCTTGGGGAAGTAGCGCATGCGCATGTTCATGTTCTGGAGTTTCTTCACCATCTGGGTTATTGCTTCCCATTGCTGGGTCTTGGCGGCCATCAGGACCAGTCCAATATTTGCACCGGCGCAGAAATATTCGCCCTCGTTTCCAACCACCACGCCGTCGAATTCCGTTTCTGCACGGTCGAGAGCCTCCAGGGTGATAGCAAAGATATCATCAT
>JBGOZL010000212.1:0-4917 GCA_041480185.1 Anaerolineae bacterium | reverse complement strand
TGGGAGCAATTCCTAGAAAGAGAACCTTATCAAATTATAGTATCCTCCATTTACGCTATATTGGAAAATAAGTAACTTTAAATTTCTTTTGAAAGATAAACCATGACCAGTGAACTTAATTCCCGAATGCAAAAATTATCCGAATTTGTCCGAACCTACCTAGTTGAGAGCTATCAAAAACGTTCGGACAAAGATAAATCCAACTTAAATCGCTACCTTTCCAATTCAGAGTATCGGTGGAAGCATACCCTGCGGGTTGCCCAGTTTGGCAAAGTGATTGCTGAAAATGAATTTGCTGATGTGGAACTGGTAGTCTCTGCCTGCTTGTTACATGATATTGCCTGGTTCGATACAAACGCTGACAACTGTCGCGAACATGGGCGAATCGGGGCAGAGAAGTCAAAACCTATTCTGGAAAGCCTTGGATATAACCAAGAACAGATGGAAACTATCTGTTACGCTATTTCCACTCATGTTGACGAGGATAACCCGGACACTCTGGAAGCCAAAATCCTTAGCGATTCTGATAATGTCGACCGGTTTGGACCTTACAGAATATTGCAATGGTGCTTCTCGGATATAGAAGATTATGACAAGTTGGCAGCAAAACTCAGCGAGCGAATTAATCGCCTTGAGCAATACCGAAAGAATAACCCCCTTTTCACACTCACTGGACAGCAGTTGTTCGCCGAACAACTCAATTTGCAAATCCGTTTTTTTAGTGAATTTGTCGGCGAAAAAGAGTTAAGCGTTATTCCGCGAATTTAATATGTTCAAGAAAATCTTAATCGCCAACCGCGGTGAGATAGCCGTACGCATCTTACGTGCCTGCAGGGAACTCGGCATCAAAACGGTCGCGGTTTACTCAGAGGCAGATCGGCAGGCATTGCATGTCCGCTTTGCAGATGAAGCTTATTTTCTTGGATCATCACCAGCTCGCGAATCTTATTTGCGTGGCGACAAGATCATTGATATAGCTCGAAAATGTGCAGCAGATGCCATCCACCCTGGATATGGGTTCCTGGCGGAACGCGCTGATTTTGCTGCCGCGTGCGAAGCTGCCAGGCTTGTCTTCATCGGTCCGAAGGCCTCATCAATCGCTGCGATGGGTGACAAAGCTGTCGCACGAGCAAAGGTCGCCAAGGCTGGAGTATTAGTTGTTCCTGGTTCTGAGGGGGAAGGGTCCCTTCGGGACGAAGAACTGCTTGCTTATGCTCCTAAAATCGGTTTCCCGTTAATCATAAAAGCTGTTTCAGGGGGTGGCGGAAAAGGGATGAGGGATGTCCGGAATATAGAAGAAATGCCCGACTTGATCCAATCTGCGCGACGTGAAGCAGAATCATCTTTTGGCGACGGAAACGTTTATTTGGAAAAATTAGTCGAGGGCGCTCGTCATATTGAATTCCAAATCATGGCTGACCAGTTTGGGAATGTAATACATCTTGGAGAACGCGAGTGTTCAATCCAGCGTCGCCATCAAAAACTTATCGAAGAATCACCTTCCCCATTTTTAGCTGATGATCAGTCGTTGCGACAGCAAATGGGTGTTGTGGCAATCCAAGCTTCTCGTGCTGTCGATTATGCCAATGCGGGGACAATAGAATTCCTCCTGGATACAAACCGGAGATTTTATTTCCTCGAAATGAACACGCGTTTACAAGTGGAACACCCCGTGACTGAGGCTGTGACGGGCATGGATATCGTCGCCGAACAGATCCGGGTAGCGTATGGATGGAAATTAAGCCGGAAACAGGAGGATATTCAGTGGCGTGGAGCGGCTATTGAATGTCGTATCAACGTCGAAGACCCCTACAACAGTTTTCTACCATCCTCAGGGCGTATCACTCTAACACAACCGCCAACCGGTCCAGGTGTCCGGATAGATTCAGGCGTTTATGCAGGTTTCGAGATTTCTCCTTATTACGATCCATTAATATCGAAAATGATTGTGTGGGGTGAAACTCGCCCTCAAGCCATCGTCCGAATGAGACGAGCCCTGGAAGAATACAAAATTGTAGGTGTTCGCACTAATATTCCTTTCCACCAAACCATGATGGATACTTACCCATTCATTTCGGGCAAGTATGATACCCGATTTGTTGAAGAGCAATTTTCCATGCTGGATGCAGCTGAGAATCGGGAAATGTATTTGGATATTGCATCCTTGATGGCTACGCTGGTAGCGCACAGTCAGATGGAACACAGGGCGCAAATATATGTACAACCTGCGCAAAAGTCAACCTGGAAGTGGGTTAACCGGCAGACAAGGCCGAACAGATGAAATACATTGCAGAGGTTGACGGGTTGGAGTTCCCGATCGAAATATTGGATGAACATCATGTTTGCTTTGGGGGCGAAATCCTCGAAGTTGATTTAGCTGCTGTCAGCGGACAACCGCTCTATTCAATGATCGTTAATGGCGAATCATACGAGGGCTATGTCTATCCCGATGAACGGAGTTGGCAAGTATTATTATTAGGTCGTTCATATACCATCTCCATCGAAGATGAGCGGGAAAAAAGACTTCGAACAACCGACACCGGCGCCGTCAGTCCAGGTCGAGAATATACTCTGAAAGCCCCTATGCCAGGACTGGCAGTTGCCGTGCTCATCGAAGAAGGTCAAAAAGTAGAAAAGGGTCAAATTCTGGTTATTTTAGAATCGATGAAAATGCAGAATGAACTTCGGGCTCCGTTTGCGGGGAATATAGTGCGACTAAAAATAAAAGCCGGAGATAGTGTTCAGCAAAAGCAAATCCTTCTAAACTTAATTGCGCCAGTTGCCCAAACTTCATTAGAAAATAGATAGCAAGCCAGTAATATCAGCTCGTTTTCTTATATTTGAATATTGTCGTTCTCCCACTTGACTTCTTGGACTTTACATTCCTGGTCAATCAGCCTGGGTAGCAAAGTCTTAAATGGGAGCAATTTTCCACTCGTAAATAATAGGGGCGGTTCAGAATTTTCCCTTGTTGTCCGCATCCCGTGCGAGTCCAGCATGCGTTCAACCTGGCGCGCGACCGCCGGTGCAGGGTCGATAACACGCACACCCGGGCCGACAATCTCCTGGATGACTGGAATAACGAAAGGATAGTGGGTACAGCCCAAAACAACTGTGTCGATTCCCTGAACCAACATGGGATGTAATGCAGATTCCAGGATTGCGCGGGTCTTCTTTGTTTCCAATTCGCCCTGTTCAATCTGCTGAACAAGTCCCGGGCAGGTACTTTGAAGCAAAATCACATTGTCAGCAAAACGCTCAACCACGGAAGCATACAACCCTCCCTGGAAGGTGCCCGGAGTAGCTAGCACACCGACCACACCTGTTTGAGTGTTCTCTGCCGCCGGCTTCACTGCCGGTTCCATGCCAACGAAAAGAGTCTCTGTAAATGTCTTTCGTAAATCGATGAGCGCCACAGCCGAAGCGGTGTTACAAGCAACCACGATTATTTTAGCACCCATGTCCAGTAAAAATCTGGTAATGACGTGGGAAAACGTCAGAATTTCTTCGCTGGGTCGTGTCCCATAAGGTACATGACCCTGGTCTCCAAAATAGAGAATGGACTCGTTCGGAAGGTGTCGACGAATAGTTCGCAACACTGATAGCCCCCCTACCCCGGAATCAAAAATACCGATTGGACGAATATCCTGGTCACTACTCATTGGTATTTATTAGCCGCCTCGACCAGCGCACTGAATAAACGTCCCATGATCGGTTGGTCCATCAACCACTCCGGGTGCCATTGGACGGCAAGTCCAAAAGGATGATCTGGCAATTCGACGCTTTCGACCAACCCGTCAGGTGCCCAGGCAGATTGAATTAGCCCTGCAGGAAGATCTTTCGCTCCCTGATGGCGCAAACTGTTCACTAATATATCTGTTTCGCCCAATATTTTTGCCAACCTTGTTCCCCCTTTCACCTCAACCTTGTGAGCCAGGTAAGTGCGGGGGTAATTGGGATAATAATCATGTTTCAGGGCACCCGGCTTTTGATCTTCGATATCCGTATATAAGGTACCGCCCAGCCCAATATTAATCATCTGAAATCCCCTGCAAATTCCAAGGAAGGGCTTTCCTGTATTAATGAAGGAATCTAAAAGCGACAATTCGATTGAATCGCGTTCCAGATCCACATTTCTGATGCGAGGATGTTGTTCCCCTCTAAACCGATCGATGGCTATATCACCACCACCGCTAAAAAGGATTCCGTCCAGTCGGTTCAATAATTCCAGGTGCATTTCGTGTGGAAGACTTGCCGGAATTAATAATGGCACACTACCAGCCTGTAGCAATGAATTTACGTAAGCTCGTTGAAGAGCCATAATCGGAAAACTTTCTTCATTTTTCCCTTGATATGTCGTTACTCCAATTATTGGGTATGCCATAACCACTCCGCAAATACAAAAGGGCGCAGAAATTATCTGCACCCTTTTATTGTAAGCGATTTTTTATCCTATTCAAATTTCTGCTTCAAATGAGCCTTTTTGCCAGTAAGTCCGCGCAGGAAATATAACTGCGCACGCCGTACATGGGTGTGTCGATCTACGACTACTTTGTCAATGCGCGGCGATAAAAACAGGAAAGTGCGCTCAACACCAATGCCATTAGACGCTGTACGGCGCACAGTAAAATTCGCATTATTACCACCCTTTCGGCGGCGGATAATAGTGCCCTTAAACTCCTGAATGCGCTCCCGGTCACCTTCCTTGATGCGGACATGTACACTTACCTGATCCCCAGCCTTCAAATCAGGTATATTTGGGTTGGTCGTTGTATTGAAATTTTTATTCAAATCAATCATTGGAAATCTTCCTTAACAAAAAGTATATTGCTCAAGTGGTGCGGGGCGAGATTATAACATGCGTACCGGAATGGGACAAGACTAATATTCGAGTATAATTTCCTGGCTTGCCCCCGT
>JBGOZL010000211.1:0-4937 GCA_041480185.1 Anaerolineae bacterium | reverse complement strand
TTGCTAAAGTTAATGGACGATTCTAGCACATCCGCGTTCAGCCAGGCGGCGGATGCCATTAAATTGAATCAATTATGGGCATATAGAATGGGATCGGTTGGATTTATAGGTTTTATAATTTGGGAGCTTTTAATCCATAACATTTTAGTTAAAGGTCAAAACTTTCATTTTTATTAACCACAAGTTCGTTCTGGAGTTCTGTCTTGCATGTACAATTGGTTCATGGCTTATTTCATGATTTCAATTTCTCTTTCGGCTTTTCTTCTTTTTCAAATCCAGCCCATGATTGCCCGGACCATTTTGCCGTGGTTTGGGGGCACATCCGCAGTCTGGTCCACGGTGCAGATGTTTTTCCAGGTATTACTGACCGGCGGATATGCGTATGCCAATTGGCTCATCCGCAAGAACCGCCGACGGGAAATTGTTCACCTGGCACTCCTTGGCGTTTCGTTAGGCTTGGTGATGGTGCTCGGGTTGACATGGAAATCGCCCATTACTCCTGATGCCAGTTGGAAGCCTGCGCAATCCGGGTTTCCGGTCTGGGAAATTTGCAGGCTGCTCCTTATATCGGTCGGACTCCCATATTTCCTCATTTCAACCAACAGCCCACTGATGCAAGCCTGGTTCCACCATAATTTTCCCGAACGGACTGCTTATCGACTTTACGCGCTATCCAATGTCGGATCTCTGCTTGGTCTGGTCACCTACCCGGTTCTAGTGGAACCATATCTCACACTGGCCTGGCAAGGACGACTTTGGTCCCTTATGTTCCTGGCTTATGCGGGACTGGCTGGGTATGGTGCGATAAAATCACTCGCCAAAAAGAGGGTATCTGAACCCGAATTAGCGGTTTCCAGGGATGATTTTGGACCAAGGCCGACCGGTCGTGACTACAGCCTTTGGATTATCCTGGCAGCAACCGCTTCAATTCTGCTGCTGGCGACCACCAGCCAGATAACCCAGGAAGTGGCTGTCATTCCTTTTTTGTGGGTGCTTCCATTGACGGTTTACCTGCTCTCGTTTATCCTGGCGTTCTCCGGCGAGCGCTGGTACTCCCGCCAGGTTTATCTTGTCATCTTCTTTATTGTCTCTTTGTTGGTAGGCTGGGCACTGGGGCGTACAGATTCTCTTAATATTACACTCCAGATTGTAATTTATTCTCTCGGACTGTTCGCGGCTTGCATGGTCTGCCATGGTGAACTGTACCGGCTGCGTCCGCATCCCGAGCATTTGACCCGTTTCTATTTGATGGTATCTGTGGGGGGTGCGTTGGGAGGAATATTCATCAATTTCGTCGCCCCGTTTATTTTTAAAGGTTATTGGGAATTACCACTCGGTTACACCCTGTGTTGGATCCTGTTTTTGACTGTAACATTCATTACCGTGATTGCGGTTCATCGCCGATGGGTGTTCATATTTAATAGCGTGATGCTCCTCAGCATGGTGTTTGTTTCAGGAGCACGTTCATTCCAGCAAATCAGGACAGACCTGGGAAATGAATTGTTTATTCAGAGGAATTATTACGGCGTTGTCCGGGTACGGGAACTCGATGCTGGTAACCCCCTAACAGAAAGGTATGCGCTGGTGCATGGAGTCACTATCCATGGCTATCAATTTCTTTCCGACCAGAAAAGCGACATCCCAACCGCCTATTTTGGAGAAACCAGTGGTGGGGGACTGGCAATCCTTAACGACCCAAAACGAGGCCATGGGATGCGAGTGGGTATCCTAGGCTTGGGGATCGGTACACTTTCTACTTATGGTCAGGCGGGTGATGTTTATCGATTTTATGAGATCAATCCCTTGGTGATAAACCTGGCGGAAGGATTAGACGGATACTTTAGTTATGTTTCCGGCAGTCAAGCGCAAATAGAAATCATACCCGGGGACGCTCGCCTTTCCCTAGAGAATGAACTTGCCGCGAGTGGGTCACAAAACTTTGATGTATTGATATTGGATGTATTTTCGAGCGATTCCATCCCGATACATTTGTTAGATGCAGAAGCCTTCGACCTTTATATGCAGCATCTCCGTTCGGATGGGATACTGGCTGTGAATATTTCGAACCGTCACATAAACCTGGTACCTGTGGTTTGGACTTTGGCAGATCATCTTGGCTTGAGTCGTGTAGTCATTAGCGATCCGGGGGTACCGCCAAATACCTTCCCATCGCTATGGATGCTATTGGCACGTGCCTCGTCCTTACTCGAAATACCTGGAATAAGATCCCATGCAAGCCAAATGAATGGCTATGTTTCCCCAGTAAGATTGTGGACAGATGATTTCAGCAACTTATTCCTAATATTAAAATAAAAAGGTGCGAATGAATTCAATCGCCCCATTTGGCTACCTGGTGAACTCGTCGCTGGCATCGTCCAGCGCTTTAACCTCTTCCGCTGTCAATCTCCAGCTTTTTGCACCCGTGTTCTGCTCAGCTTGTTTGGCGTTCTTTGCTCCAGGAATAGGCAATGCTCCTTTGCAAATGAGCCAGTTTAAAGCCACCTGACTGGGTATCTTGCCATCATGTCCCTTGCCGATTTCAGTCATTAAGTCAATTAGGCCTGGGAGTGCTTTCATTCTTCCCATGGGTTGGCGGGCGCGCATTCCGGGTGGAGGGGATTCGAGCGAATATTTACCAGTCAATAAACCTTTAGCCAATGGGGAATAGGCAATCAGCCGCACGCCTAATTCTTTGCAACGATCAAGGAGCCCATTCTTTTCCACGGTCCGGTTGAGAAGATGATACTCTACCTGGTTTGAAGCCAGGGGGAGGTTGTACTTTGATAGGATGGTATACGCCCTCTGCATTTGGATCTTGCTGTAATTTGAGACACCGGCAGTGCGCGTCTTCCCAGATTTGACTGCCTTTGCCAGTTCTTCCACCCAGAACTCAACCGGCATCGGAGGGAATGGCCAGTGGATCTGATAAAGGTCCACGTACTCCAGCCCAAGACGCTCAAGGCTTAAATCGAGGGAATGCATAAGCGCACCCCGGTTCAGCCTCCATGGATAAGGCATGAACTTGGTCGCCACCAAGACAGGGGAAGAAGCAGTTTTTATAAACTGCCCCAGGAATCTCTCGGAACGACCACCCCCGTAAACCTCAGCGGTATCCATTAAGTTTATACCCGCGGCTAGCGATGATTGGAATGCCTGCTCCACGTCCGCCTCGGCATATCCATGACCGTAATTCCACATGGTGCGGTCTCCCCAGGCCCACGTTCCAAGCCCAATTTCAGCATTGTGCAGGAAAAGAGTTTCTTCGGCGACTGGTTCGGGCATGTTAGGCTCCTTTTACTTAACAGAATAATTGTATCATAGACGCTGGTCAGCGCGCTTGAATCGGGTTACAATCAACTTTACATTTATTTGGAACTAAGTGGCCGCGAACGCTATCCCCTCACATATTTAGCTCCAGGCTCAATAATAACCGCATCGACAAAGAAAAAGGTCCTGGAATGCAGGAGGGGAGTGTTGGCGCTCCCTGAGTTCCGGAAGGTTGGTATGAATAATAATCCGGAAAATACTCGCGAACACTCTCCGGCCGAGTTGATACAGCGGTTTAAAATTCCCTTTAAAAACTTACTGTTACTGACGCGTGCCCTAACGCACCGGTCTTATGTAAATGAGCACCAGGAAGCGCTGGAGGATAACGAACGCCTGGAATTCCTGGGTGATGCTGTTTTAGATTTTGTTGCTGGAGCCTGGCTGTACAATCATTTTCCAGAAATGGCAGAGGGTGAACTGACACGTATGCGGTCGGCAATGGTTTGCACAGAACAACTGGCAGAGTTTGCCCGCGCATACGACCTGGGATTTGCCATGCGCCTGGGGCGCGGTGAAGACAATGCAGGCGGGCGCCAAAAAGACGTCCTATTATGTGCCACATTCGAAGCCCTTATCGGGGCACTATTTTTGGAGAGCGATATTTCCACTATTCAGCGTCTTGTCCACCCCTTGCTCGAACATGTCAGCGAGCAGACCATTCTCTCGTCGGATTCTCGTGATCCTAAAAGCAGGCTCCAGGAGTGGTCACAGGGTCAAAAATTGGGGATCCCAAAATATGTTACGGTATCGATCGATGGACCGGACCACCTGCGGGTTTTTATTATCGAAGTGCAGGTCAATGGAACAGCCTTTGGACGGGGAAGTGGGCATAATAAGCAAGCCGCGGAACGAGCGGCAGCCCAAGCTGCAATGGCTGCAATTGAAAAATCTTAATCATCTCCCATAATCCAATGCCGTTACGTCTTAAATCCCTTGAACTACATGGTTATAAAACCTTCGCTGCTAAAACAAGGTTTGAATTTGCCGAAGGAATTACTGCTATTGTTGGGCCAAACGGCTCCGGTAAATCAAACATTGCTGACGCACTCCGCTGGGTATTGGGAGAACAGACTTATAGTCTGCTGCGGGCAAAAAAGACCGAAGATATGATTTTCACAGGGTCTGATCAGCGCTCGCGCGCGGGGATGGCTTCTGCTGGAATTACCTTCGATAATAGCGAAGGCTGGCTCCCGGTGGATTTCTCGGAGGTTGGGCTGTCACGCCGCGCTTACCGGGATGGTCGCAACGAATACCTGCTCAACAGCCAGCACGTGCGGTTAAAGGATATTAATGAGTTGCTGGCTCAGTCTGGCCTATCTGAGAGAACGTATACCATTCTTGGGCAGGGATTGGTGGATGCCTCCCTGGCATTAAAAGCCGATGAACGGCGGCGACTTTTTGAGGAAGCGGCTGGGATAGGTCTTTACCGCACCAGGAGGGAAGAGGCTTTGCATCGATTGGAAACCTCACAACGCAATCTAGACCGTGTGCTGGATATTCTGGCTGAATTGGAACCACGCCTAAAGAGCCTTGATCGCCAGGCCGTTCGTGCCCAGGAATTTACCCAGGTACAAACTGATTTACGCGTCCTGATGCACGAATGGTATGGG
>JBGOZL010000210.1:0-4958 GCA_041480185.1 Anaerolineae bacterium | reverse complement strand
TATAAATGCGAGGGTAGACCTGCTTTGCACTGCTACCTTTTTTGCCTGCTCAACACTTTCAACCGGCATATCGTAGCCTTCAGGGTTGGCTATTATGAAATTCCATCCTAATTTTACTGAAATCTGCATAAGGGAGACTGCAACATTATTTCCATCTCCCACAAAAGTCACATTCAGGCCTTTTGTGGTGCCAAATTTCTCTTCGATGGTTAATGCATCCGCCATTGCCTGGCAAGGATGACTGTAATCACTCAAACCATTTATGACGGGTACCGAAGACCATCTGGCTAATTCCAGGACATGTTCGTGCTCAAAAACCCTTGCCATAATTGCCTGGACGTAACCCGAAAGGACGCGCGACACGTCCGCGATGGACTCTCGCTTGCCAAGCCCAATTTCATTCGGGGAGAGATATAAGGCATCCCCGCCCATATGACGCATTGCCATGTCGAATGATACCCGTGTCCGCAGGCTGGGTTTTTGGAAAATCATTCCCAGTACTTTCCCTTTGAAAAGAGGTAAATTGCCAGTGGAGAAGAATTCTTTCTTCAAACGGATTGCCAGGTCAAGGATGTCTTGTAGTTCGTCCGGCGAGTGGTCGGAAATATCAAGAAAATGTTTCATATAACATTCCTCTTATATCCATTCAAGTATCAAATGGATTGCCAAGAACGTCTAGTGCAATGTGGACGGTTATTTCGTGAAATAAATCACTAAATAATCAAGTACTCACACCCTGACATTAAAGTAGGATTTTGGCAAATTTTGTCGTTGAAAATAAACCACTGGCAGCGTCAATTTGACCGATAAATCGTCACCATACCCCAAAGGGCAAACTGGGATATTACGTCTCAGTAAGCCTGCCAGGATTTCCTCGCTTTCTCCTTTCCCTCCAAACGTTTCCACCTTGATCAAAACAACAATCGGGCGCAGTTTTCGGCGAAGTAAATCTTCAACTGCTAGTAATAATTCGGGTCTCGCTGAAGGGGTAATCAGAATGATCCCCGTCCCGATGGGCAATAATTTGGCTCGCATCGTGACCAGTCCAAGCAATGGCATTTTGCCGTCTGGTTTCAGGAAAGCCAGTGTATCCATGATTTTACTGATTTGGCGTTCACCACGTTCTGCTGGGACGATTGTGTTCATTCCAGAAGCGCATGCCAGCCCAACTGCACGCCGGTCCAAAAGAAAATATCTAGCAAGGGAGGCTGCCGCACTGATGACGTACTCGAAGGAATCGTGTGGCAATGACACGTTTGGACGGCGCAACCACCAGCCCTCTTCACTAAATGCCTGCGTTGTTTCTGGCATCGAAGCCTGGACCTCGCCCTGTGCATCTAAAAACAACCAGGTATCTGCTTGTGGATCCTGTTCGAATTCCTTGACCATAAACCGTCCCCTGTGGGCTGTGCTTGGCCAGTGAATGCGTTTCATTGGATCACCCGGGATATACTCTCGCACACCTGCTGCATGGGGTGTCACATCAGTTGTTCGCAATCGAATTGCTTTACCACCGGGTAAAAGCCCCGGGGGAGGTGGAAAATCAGTGATTGGGAAAATCATTGGCAAAACAACAAGCGTGTCTTTTGCTGGAACTTCCCTGCGAATTGCAAAAAGACCAAATGGGTCTCCCGTTGCCATACTGGTCGGACCTAGCTGAAATGCTCCGCGCTGATAAAGTAGAGTGCGGGCAGTATAAAAACGCCGCTGGTGAGATCCAATGCCAGTTAGGATACGCGAGCCTCCCGCCATGGGTAAATTGGTTTTGTTGATGATTTCCAACCAAAGACATGCCGGCCATGTGGAATTTCTTACCTCGAAATGTTCCTCGAATACATCCCCCACGCTGGCCCGCAGTATACGCGCCTGCCTGCTCAATCGAATTCCGCGTATCGAAAATAAGGCAAATATTCCTGCTCCAAAGACTAACACAAGAGTGAGATATACCAGGCGCGCATAAACCATCAAACCTGTTACAACCCAACCTCCCAGGCTGAAAATAAATAATCCAGCGAAAAACCAGCGCATTACAAAGGGTGGTCTCATTTTCTGGAGATTTCCTCGAATTGACCGCCTGGGACAGGAGTATTATCAACAATTTCCTGGACAATCTGTTCAGCGCTTAATTCCCGCAAACGAGCTGCCGGCCCAACAATGATCCGGTGTGCGAGCACAGAGACAGCCATGCGTTTAATATCATCTGGTAACACGTAATCACGCCCATCCAGGGCAGCTGTAACTTGGCCGGTGCGGAAGAGCGCCAGGCTTCCTCGTGGACTTGCGCCAAGGTAAACATCTTCATTTTGACGCGTACGGTTGGTTAGTTCCACTGCGTAGCGTTTAATCGCCTCCGAAACATATATTTTTTTAATCTCCTCCATTGCTTCTTTTAATTCGTCAACTTTAATAACCGATTTCAGCGTATCGATAGGGTGGCGCAATTGTTGGCGGTCAAGGATCTCGATTTCATCCTTCGGATTCGGATATCCCAACCGGACCCGCAGTAAGAATCGGTCCAATTGTGCTTCCGGAAGGGGGAAAGTCCCTTCATATTCGATTGGATTCTGAGTTGCCAGGACCATGAACGGACTGGGCAACGGGTGCGTCTTGCCATCCACTGTCACCTGGCGCTCTTCCATTGCTTCGAGCAGGGCCGCTTGCGTCTTGGGCGTGGCGCGGTTGATTTCATCCACCAATACCACTTGAGCAAAAATCGGTCCTGATCGGAATTCAAATACTCTCTTGGACTGGTTGTAAATCGACACGCCGGTCACGTCGCTTGGAAGCATATCCGGAGTGAATTGCAACCGGTTAAAAGAGCACCCCAGCGATTTAGCCAGACTGCGCGCTAATACAGTCTTGCCAACCCCCGGCACATCCTCGATAAGTACATGTCCCTGGCACAGCAAACCTATGACGGTCAATTCAATCGGATGCCTCTTCCCTACAATGACCTTCTCAAGGTTATTCGTCAGTTTATTACCAAAAGATTGGATATTTGCCATGTCTAATTTCCTTTGATTAATTTAAGTCGTATTTATAACCGGAGCCAGTTAAGATGACAACAACTGGGTCTGGTATGTTTCGAATGGTTTGTTCCAGTGCAGACAAAACAATAGCCGAAGTTGGCTCCACATATAAACCCAGCTTTGCAAGTGCGGTGCGACAAGGGATGATCTCATTTTCTCCTACAACGCAAATTGTTCCCTGCCTTGCCAACACTGCTCGAAGAACACCTTCTGCCCGCACCGGCGATGATACCCTCACCCCTTCAGCCAGCGTTTGATTTTCCACAACTAATCTTTCAGCTTCTTTGCCCTTTGTAAAGGCTGCCCATAGGGGTGCGCATTCACGCGCCTGCACTCCTATGATTATCGATTTCTCATCTGCAATATTCATGGCTATGTGCAATGAATCAAGCCCTCGCGATACTCCAAGCAGCAATCCACCCTGCCCTGCTGGTAGGATAACAGCACCCGGCATTTTATTTCCTAATTGCTCAAATATTTCGTATGCGACGGTGGCATAACCGGGAAGATTGAATGGTAAATAGGCATGGCTGGCATAAGCAACCCCTTCCTTTATTGCTACCTTGGCTGCATCTGATGCGTCCTTTCGACTACCGGGAACCCTGACAAGCTCTGCACCATAAGCTTCAATTTGCCTGCGCTTCGGACCACCCGCAGATTCTGGGACAAATATCCTGGCTTTTATACCTGCACGGGCTGCATATGCTGCGAACGAGGCTCCGGCGTTTCCTGAAGAATCTTCGACCGCTTCGTGCACATTCCGCAATTGGAGCCAGGCTGCTATGACCGCTGAGCCTCTATCTTTGAAGGAACCACTCGGGTTCTGATACTCGCATTTAAACGCAATTGTGCGACCATATAATTCAGCCCAAAGAAGCGGTGTGTTGCCCTCGCCGAGAGATAAGGGGGCAAAATCAGATGGGAGCCCGAATGTATGACTATATCGCCAGATACCGGGTTTACTTCGGTCAACCTGGGCTGGGTCAAAATGTGATGGATTTCGGAAATCATACAAACCCCCACAGTGTGGACAAAGATACGGCAATCCGTATTGAAGATAGCTGCGATCGCAAATTGTGCAAGCTATATCCATCATTCTCCGGGTTTAGGATGGTATTTGCCTTCGATCCACTTTTCGCCTTGTGACCCAATTTCTTTCTTCCAGATCGGTACGATCTCTTTAAGCCGGTCTATTCCATAACGCGCAGCTTCGAAGATCCCAGTATCGCGATGTCCTGATGAGCATGCAATAATTGTGGAGGGCGTGCCAGGATACAAACGTCCGGTACGTTGCACAATTACGATGCCTTCGACGGTCGGCCATTTCTGGCGGATCTCATCAGCTACTTGGCGCATCTTGACCTCCGCCATCGGCTGGTAAGCCTCATAGTCCAGATAATCTGTTTCATGGGCACTGTCGCGGGAGGTCTGCCCGCGCACCATCCCGGTGAAAATTGCTGCTGCGCCGGTTGTTGGCGCTGTGATTTGAGCAAGAAGGGTATTAAGATCGAGGTTAGTTTCTGTAAGCGAAATAATGGTTGGGAAGTCCATAAAATATCCTATCCACCGGAAACAGGAGGGAAGAAGGCAATTTCTGCTTCCTGAGGGATGACTTGCTCTTCTGCCGCGAATTCACGGTTAATAGCTGCCATCATTGAGTCTTTGACTTTTTCCAGGCGAGGGTAGGTTGCTGCCAGCATATCCGTCAACCCGCCAATAGTTATCCCAGCAGGGATCTCAAGCTCCACCGATTTGGTGCCTGCATAATCACGGAGAGTGGCGAAAAACAATATTTTTACCTTATGCATTCTTTACTCCATCAGCTAATAACATGGCAAACCCATAAGTTTACCTTTACTCGTTTATGATATCTCCCGATAATCCGCCATGTTTCTCCAAAAGTCTAATATTCTGAATTCTCATTGTCTT
>JBGOZL010000209.1:0-4991 GCA_041480185.1 Anaerolineae bacterium | reverse complement strand
TGGCACTCGAAGGCATCAAAACACGTCACCCTTCGGTTGGTGATGTTCGCTATATCGGCCTGTTCTCAGCGATCGAATTGGTCGTCAACCGCGAGACCAAGGAAAGCTTTGCCTCTCCCATGATGGTTGAAATAGGCAAAGAGCTTAAGAAGAATGGACTGTTCACTTTTATCATGTCAAACAACATGGGGAGCATCGTTTTCGTCGTTCCACCCTTGTGTATCACCAATGAGCAAGTGGATGAGGGATTGGCGATTGTTGAGAAGGCATTGGAAATAAATGACCGGGCAATCAAATAAAACATCATTCTTGCATGAGGAGATGAAAATGGGTGAAGAGATTTTAAAAAATTATATTAATGGGAAATGGGTGGATTCTTCAAGCGGAAAATTCCGTGATGTTCCAAATCCAGCTACAGCGGAGATCCTGGCCAAGGTGCCGGTTTCCTCTGTAAATGAACTTTATGAAGCGGTTCAACTGGCTCACAAGGCTTTTCATGATTGGCGCAAGGTGCCCGTAATTCAGCGTATCCAATTCCTCTTTAAGCTCAAGAACCTTCTGGAAGCCAATTTTGAAGATCTGGCTCGATGCATAACCGAAGAACACGGAAAAATCCTGGATGAATCTCGTGGTGAAATGCGCCGGGCGATAGAAAATGTGGAAGTAGCCTGTGGGACTCCCACTTTGATGATGGGAGACGTGGTCGAAGACATTGCTCCCGGCATAGACGAAATGATGATCCGTCAGCCGTTAGGTATATCAGGTATCATTTCCCCGTTCAATTTCCCGGCAATGATCGCATTTTGGTTCATCCCTTATGCCATTGCAACTGGCAATACGGTAGTCATCAAACCCTCCAGTCGTGTACCGATCACGATGGTAAAACTGTTCCGGTTGTTGGAGGAAGCGGGATTCCCCGCAGGGGTAGTCAACATGGTGAACGGAGGCTCAGAGATCGTTAATGCCATGCTGGATCACCCGTTGATCAAAACAATAAGCTTTGTTGGCTCTACCGAAACAGCCATGCATGTTTACAGCCGCGGGACTGCACATGGCAAACGTGTCTCTGCGGCTGGCGGAGCTAAAAATCCGGTACTCATCCTGCCGGATGCGGACGTGGACACCACCACCAACATCATGATGGACAGCGCCTTCGGTTGTTCCGGTCAGCGTTGCCTGGCTGCCTCCACCGCAGTCATGATTGGCGAAGCAGATAAGGTTTTTATCCCTAAATTTGCTGAAGCGGCGATGAAGAGGGTTACTGGTTACGGCATCAATCCCGAAGTGCAGATGGGACCGGTTATCTCACCGGAAGACAAAAAACGGATCGAAGATTTAATCCAGCAAGGCCTCGACGAAGGCGCTGAGATGCTGGTGGATGGTCGCAATCCGGTCATCCCTGGGTTCGAGAACGGAAACTTTATCAAGCCGACCATCCTGACAGATACTCCAATTGGCGGCATCATTGCTACGACCGAAGTCTTCGGTCCTGTACTTGGAATTATGCACTGCAAGACAGTGGAAGATGCGATTAAGATCCTTAACGATGGCAAGTATGGCAATATGGGTTCAATATTCACCCATGATGGTTCAGCTGCTCGCAAATTCCGCAACGAAGCGGATGCTGGCAACATTGGTATCAATATTGGGGTGGCAGCCCCGATGGCGTTCTTCCCGTTCAGCGGGTGGAAGAATAGTTTCTTTGGAGACCTCCATGGCCAGGGGAAACACGCCATCGAATTTTTTACGCAGACAAAGGTTATTATTGAACGTTGGCCCAAAGATTGGACAAGGAAATTTTAGCCAAAGGAAGGAGGATCAAGAGAGAAAGATCATTAACAGTTTTACGGATCTTTTAATTCTGTAAATTGTCCATCCAATCAACATCTTTCGAGAGGAGAATAGAGCTATGCCTGAACAAATGGCTTTTGCCCGGAAGGCAAGCGGCCTCGTAAGAGGCTTGTCGTTTATCGACGCCTTCGGCGTCGGCTTCATGAACCAGGGGCTCACTCCCAGCATGTGGGTGATGATCAGCCTGGGACTGGGTGTCTATACCGGTGGGAACTTGATTATTGCAACGCTTCTTTCGGCGCTGCTGTGCGGGATCGGTTTTTCACTGGTTTGGGGTATTTTGGGCGGATCCATGCCGCGTTCCGGCGGCGAGTATATATATAACTCGCGCATTATCCACCCCTTGATCGGCATTGCCGAATCCTTTGGGAATGCCTTCGTGTGGATCATGTGGATCTACATCTTAGCACCTTGGACAGTGGATCCTGGTCTAACAATGCTATTCCAGTTCCTTGGAAGACCGGATATATCCGATACTCTCACAAGTACAATCAATACCCCGTTTGGACCATTTTACCTTTGGTTTTTTGTAATTGCCACTCTGGTCAATTTTATCGCCTTTTTATTTGTGGTTTTTGGGATAAAGATTTTCGCCAGAGTTCAGAAAATAATCATGGTGCTGGGTATTGCAGGTTGCGCCGTTATCTTGCTGGTGTTTAGCTTTACAACACATGGTGCCTTCGTCCAGGCCTGGAATAATCTTGCGTCGCAGTATGGATCGCTTGATTATAATAGTTTCCTTGTTTCTGCAAGATCAGCCATCGAGGGAGCTGGTGATGTATTACCCAAGACTTGGAACTGGTACGACACACTGGGCGTGATGGTGGCTGGATCCTGGTTATTCGCCTATTCCTATTGCATAACATTTATTGCAGGCGAAGTAAAACGCCCGGATAAGACCATCATTCTAGCAAATTTATCTGCCATCCTGATCCCTGCCGCAGTCATGCTATGGCTGGCGATTGTCCTATCCCGCACGGTTGGGTTTGAATTCCTCTCAGCAACCGCCTGGGTGGATAACAGTGGGACGGCATTGGCAGGATATACCCTCCCTTGGGCGCCGAATTTCGTCGGATTGGCGGCGGTCATCAACCACAACTGGTTTATAGTTTTCATGATGGCGATGTCGTTCATCGTCTTCAACTTGTGGTGGGTGGCCCTCTCCTACCTTGCATTCCCACGCATCCTTTTCGCATGGGGAATGGATCGCATGGGTCCCAAGTGGTTTGCGGATATTGACTATCGCTGGGCTTCACCCGTTAAAAACCACATCCTTTGCTTTGTTCTCGGCGAGATTGGCATCTTGCTATATACAATATTCCAGAACCAAATGAGCGGCCTGTCAGTTACTGGCTTGGAGATAGTTTCGGTGTTTGGGGTTACTGCTATAGCAGCAGCTATCTTCCCATTCTCCAAAAAAGCAAAGAACATCTGGGATTCATCCCCTTATAAGAAATGGAATATCCTGGGAATCCCGGTGGTGACAATAGGCGGCGTTGTGAACCTGATCTATTTGGCCATCCTCTTCTATTTCTTCATCGTAATGCCAGATTTGGAAGGGTTGGCTATCGGTTCCCTTCTCTTTTATGTGTTGATCTGGGTATTGGGGGTGGGATGGTACTTCTATTGGAAAGCACGTAACAAGCAAGTGGGCGTCGATATAAGCATGACTTTTGGTGAATTACCCCCAGATTAGGGTACCGATTTGCATTCAAGGGGCGGAGAATCAGAATCTCCGCCCCTTCAAAGCAATTATTTGATTATTTTAAAGGAGTCCCTGATGGGTAAAACGACAAAAATCTTTTTCGTGACAGACATCCATGGTTCAAATACTTGTTATAGAAAATATCTTAACGCCTTGAAGGTTTACAACGTGGATGTGGGCATCCTGCTCGGTGACTTGACGGGTAAGGTGCTGGTGCCGCTGGTGGAAAAAACCGGAGGAGGCTGGGAAACTACGCTGATGGGCACTCACACCGAATGTGCGACACAGGAAGAGTTGGATAAACTTATTAAGACGATCGAGATGATGGGATACTACTGGGTTCACCAGACTCCAGACGAATTCCAGTCATTTAAAGCCGATCCAAAAAAAGTAGATGGTTTGTTCAAGCAATTAATGCTTCAGCGATTAAAGGAATGGGTAGCGCTGGCAGATGAACGCCTGGCGGGTACATCTTTCAAAGTATATATGGCAGGGGGTAACGATGATCATTTTGAGGTCGATGATGTTATTGAAGACTCGGCAGTCATCGTGAATTGTAATAACAAAAATGTGGAAGTTGGCGAACACGAGATGGTTACTTTTTCCTGGGCTAACCCGACCCCATGGAATACCCCGCGCGAGAAACCAGACGAGGAATTGGAACCAATGCTGGAAGAGTTGATCGCCAAGGTGAAAGACAAGTCGACCGCAATTTTCAACTTTCATGCGCCACCATATGGTTTTGCACTGGACCTTGCTCCCAAGCTGGATGAAAATTTGGTGCAGGCAGCCGATAACAAAATCCATGTAGGCAGCCAGGCGGTGGCAAAAATGATTCAAAAGTACCAGCCACTACTTGGGCTGCATGGCCATATCCATGAATCACGTGGTGTCCAAAAAATTCATAAGACTACCATTATCAATCCTGGCAGTGAGTACTCCGAGGGGATACTTAAGGGTGCTATTATTGTGCTTGAAAAAAACAAAGTGAAGGATTACGTTTTCACATCAGGATAGGAGCAAACCAATGATGCCGCACAAAGTATTCAGGCTCCCCAAAGACATCCCCTTGGACGAATACCCCAAACCAGAGGAATATCTGGAAGAGGCGCGTCACCTGACCGAGGAAGGCCAAAAGCAAGGGATCATCCTGCGTGTAATGGGACCAATCGCATTACACATCTATTTTCCTGAATTTGTGGGTTTGTACCGAAAGATGGAACGCTTGGGTGACCGTGTTTTTACCGACATTGATTATGCTTGTTACGGGAAATGCCGGGGTAAAATTGTGCCTTTTTTTGATAAACAGGGTTACGACCTTGAAAAACGGGCAGCCATGCTCAGTGGGAACAATCGCCATATCTATTTTGGTGGAAAAATCCCAATGATCGATGTTTTCTTCGACAAACTGGATTACAACCACCCGATAGACTAT
>JBGOZL010000208.1:0-5001 GCA_041480185.1 Anaerolineae bacterium | reverse complement strand
GATGGATGGTTTCTATGACCTTGGTCTCAGATTCCTTAGCAAAGTAAAGTTCCCAGCGCAACTGCAGATTCATCCAGAAATCAGGCGAGTTACCAAAGAATTTTGCAAGGCGCAGAGCGCTGCTCGGGGTTGCGCCCCGCCGCCCAAGTTGAACAATCTCATGAGAACCGATTTGTTCTCATCAATACATTTCTGTAGAGAGTACGATGCTTCGCTCTTTTCTAATCTACCTTTCAAAAGCAAAATGGTCCCAAAGGATCGTCATGTCCTGGAGTTTTGCCTGGCGAGCTGCCAGCCGTTTCGTGGCAGGCAGTACCATCCAAGATGCAATTCAGGCAGCATCCGAGCTTAATAGAAAAGGGATCAATGTTACAATGGATCATCTGGGGGAATCCACCACAACCCGGGAGGATGCGGTCAAAGCTACTGATGATATTCTGGAGCTATTCGACCAGATCCATGCAAGCAGCGTCCGTGCCAATGTTTCCGTAAAGTTGACTCAGATCGGGCTTGTATTAGATGAGTCCCTGTGTGAGCAGAATCTCGAGCGGATCCTCACGCAGGCTCGCCGATATCAGAATTTTGTCCGGATCGATATGGAAGACTCCCCCTATACCAATAAAACCATCCGCCAGTATAGGCTGATGCGCAAGAAGGGGTATGAAAATACAGGGTTGGTTGTTCAATCCGCCCTTTATCGCACGGAACAAGATACTCGCGAGCTGATCGCAGAAGGGACGCGCTTTCGCCTGGTCAAGGGTGCTTATAAAGAGCCAAAGGAACTGGCCTTTCCTAAGAAAGCGGATGTCGACGCCAATTTCGATTTGCTCACAAAGATCATGATCGATGGTGCCTTTGCGGTGGGATCCCCCACCTTGAGCGCAGATGGACACATTCCTCCAGTTCCCGGAATCGGCTCCCATGATGAGAAACGTCTGGCTTTTGCCAAGACATATGCTCAGAAAGTCGGTCTACCTAAACAGGCGATAGAATTTCAGATGTTGTATGGTCTCAGGCGCGACCTGCAGAATCAAAATAACCAAGAAGGTTACCCGGTGCGTGTATATGTCCCCTATGGCACCCAATGGTACCCATACTATATGCGCCGCATGGCAGAACGCCCGGCGAATGTCTGGTTCTTCGTGTCTAATTTCTTCCGAAAGTAGATAAAGGATTCAATCTACGGTATCGTTCGTCGATTATAGGTAAACACATGACCAGCGGGATTATTTTCGATATTCGCAAATATTCTATTCACGACGGTCCTGGCATCCGCACGGCGGTATTTTTCAAGGGCTGTCCATTAGAATGCCGCTGGTGCCACAACCCCGAGGGACGAGCCTACCAGCCGGAACTGATCTTCCGACCAACCCGCTGCATCCTGTGCGATGATTGCCTTGGCGTTTGCCCGAACGAAGCGGTCACGCGCCAGGGTGACACGATCAGGATTGACCGGACTCGCTGCAAGGTTAGCGGTGAGTGTGCGGCGGTCTGTAACGCCGAAGCCTTGCAGGTGGTCGGGCGCAAGATGTCCGTCCTGCAGGTCATTAACGAAATAGAACGCGATACTGTTTTCTATGAGCAATCTGGGGGGGGTGTGACTTTCACTGGCGGCGAACCACTTGCCCAGCCCCGCTTCCTGGAGGAGTTATTGTCTCTGTGTCGTGAGCGGGGCATATCCACTGCTGTGGATACCAGCGGTTTCTCCCCCTGGCCAGTCCTCGACGAGATCCGCCCGCTCGTGGACTTATTTCTCTTTGATCTGAAACTGATAGATGACACCCGTCATCGCCAATGGACAGGCGTTTCAAACAAAATGATCCTGTTCAATTTGCGGAAGCTTTCAGAATTGGGACATACGATAATCATCCGCATCCCGCTTATCCCCGGCATCAATGATGACAATGAGAATCTGCAGCAGACCGGCGCGTTTCTGGCCTCGCTGCCAAATGTCCCACAGGTGGAATTGCTCCCGTACCACAACATCGCTGAGGGAAAGTATGCCGGGCTAGGGATGGACTATAGGTTGAAAATCCGCCCGCCGGAAGCGGAGCATGTAAAGAAATGTGGTTCAGTCTTGGCAGAGTTTGGATTACACCTAATACCATGACGAAGAAAAGTGAAATGGGAAGTTGGCGAAAAGAATCTGCAAGATATTCCATCCAATGAAATTCGATTTAACTTGGCTTATAATTTGTCCATAATGATTTAGCCGGAAATTTACGAGGTATCCTCATGTCCATGACTGAACGTGTCCGCAAACTCCGCCAGCAGTCCCTCGAGGCTCAGGAGGCCGTCTCCTCCGAGCGCGCCGAACTGGTGACCGATTTCTATCAAGGGATGGGACCAGCGCGACTATCCGATGCGTCCATCCCGGTGCAGAGGGCAATGCTGTTTTCCCACCTCATGGAGCACAAGTCCATCTGCATTGGAGAAGGTGAGCTGATTGTTGGTAAAAAAAGCCCTGCACCCAAGTGCGCTCCCACCTTCCCCGAGTTGTGCTGTCATTCCCTGGAAGACCTCGACATCCTGAACTCCCGTCCGAAAACATCATTCAAGGTCAACCCCGAAACCCGCCGCGCCTACCAGGAGAAGATCATCCCGTTCTGGGGCGGCAGGTCGATGCGCGACCTGCTTTTCAAGGAAATGACCGCTGAATGGAAAGCGGCCTTCGAAGCAGGGGTTTTCACAGAATTCATGGAGCAGCGCGCTCCCGGACATACAGTGTTGGATGGAAAAATTTACCAGAAAGGCATGCTGGATTTCATTGCTGAAATAGACTCTCGTCTCTCCAGCCTGGATTTCTTAAACGATGTCGAGGCCTATGACAGACAGGAAGAATTAAAAGCCATGCGGATCTGCGCGGCAGCCTTGATCCGTTTTGGGGAACGATACGCCGATGAAGCGCGTAGACAAGCCCTGGCGGAGAAAGATTCGCGGCGTTGCAAAGAGCTGGAAAAAATCGCGGAAGTCTGTACCCGGGTCCCGGGTCATGCCCCGCGTGACTTCCACGAGGCGCTGCAATATTACTGGTTCGTCCACCTGGGAGTGACCACCGAGCTGAATACGTGGGATTCGTTCTGCCCGGGTCACCTGGACCGTCACCTGACGCCTTTCTACGATTTGAATAAACACGGCAGGGAGTATTATGAAGAACTGCTGCAGTGTTTCTGGATCAAATTTAACAACCAGCCTGCTCCGCCCAAGGTGGGGGTGACCGCAGCTGAGAGCGGCACTTACACCGACTTCGCCCAGATCAACATCGGTGGGGTGCTTGCAGATGGCTCGGACGGGGTGAACGAGGTCTCATATTTAATCCTGGACGTAGTCGAGGAGATGCGGCTCGTGCAGCCTTCGTCTTCCATCCAGGTCAGCAAGAGGAACCCCGACGAGTTCATCAAACGTGCCGCCAGGATCATCCGCACCGGGTTTGGCCAGCCATCAGTCTTCAACTCCGACCTGGTGGTGCAGGAAATGGTGCGGGTGGGCAAATCCCTGGCTGATGCCCGCAATGGAGGGACAAGCGGGTGCGTGGAAACGGGGGCCTTTGGCAAAGAAGCTTACATCCTGACCGGATACTTCAATATCCCGAAAATCCTCGAACTGACCCTGCACGATGGACTCGACCCCCACAACGGAACTCAGCTCGGACCCCATACCGGTGATCCAAGGACCTTTGACACCTTCGACGACCTTTTCACTGCCTTCGAGAAGCAGATGCTGCAATTCCTGGACGTAAAGGTGCGCGGCAACAATGTCATCGAACGTTTATACGCGGCGTACATGCCGGCTCCGTTCCTATCTCTGTTGGTGGACGACTGCATCCTGAAGGGAAAGGATTACCATAATGGCGGGCCGCGCTACGACTCCTCGTACATCCAGGGTGTGGGCATGGGGACTATCACGGACTGCCTGTCAGCGATCAAAACACATGTCTATGAGCAGAAAACCATGACGATGACGGAATTGCTGAGCTTGCTGGAGGTCGATTTTTCAGGGCACGAGCGCGAACGCCAGTTGTTGCTCAATAAGACGCCGCGTTACGGCAACGACATCGATGCAGCCGACGACCTGCTGGTACGCGTTTTCGAGGCTTACTTCAACGCTATTGAAGGAAGGAAAAATACCCGCGGGGGCGAGTACCATATCAACCTCCTGCCCACCACCTGCCACATCTACTTCGGCTCAGTGACCGGCGCGACTCCCGACGGACGGCGCGCCTGGAGTCCCTTATCGGAGGGCATATCCCCGGTCCAGGGCGCTGACCGGAACGGACCGACCGCCGTTCTCAAGTCGGCTGCCAAGATGGACCATGTCCGTACGGGGGGGACCCTGCTCAACCAGAAGTTCACGCCTGCCCTGTTGTCAGACGAAACCGGCCTGGATGCGCTAGTAAGTCTAATTCGCTCCTATTTCAAGCTGGACGGGCACCACATCCAGTTCAATGTGGTGGATGCCGCTACCCTGCGCAAGGCTCAAAAGAATCCCGAGCAATACCGCGATCTGATCGTAAGGGTGGCTGGATACTCGGATTACTTCTGCGATTTGAGTGAGGCTCTCCAGGAAGAGATCATCGCCCGCACCGAACAGCAGGGGTTTTAGATTCTCTCTCCGGCGGGTATGTTACCGTCAGAAAAATAATCTATAATTAATAAACCCAAGGAGGAGATCCCATGAGACGCTTATTTTATTTCCTCGGCATCCTGTCCATCGTGATGTTCGCCTGCAATATTCCCTCCGTCCCTACCCAACCGACCGCAACCCTACCGCCTGTGGAGACGGAGATTCCCGGTCCGACGGAAACGCTGTTACCAACTGTATCACCCGAACCGGCTGCAAACGTCACCTGCAACGAACTGTCATTCTACCTAGACCCGACGTTGGCTTCCGGTTATAACTGCGAGACAATCCCCGAGAGTGCCGAGGGAATAGAAATCACCCCGCAGTACACCAACATTACGTTGCAAGGGTTTATCCTCTCTGATAAATTTTTCGACGCTC
>JBGOZL010000207.1:0-5006 GCA_041480185.1 Anaerolineae bacterium | reverse complement strand
GCAAGATCTCCTCTACTTCGGTACGCGCAATCGTCCCTTGTATGTAGCTCTGAAAAAGAACCTTGACCTGTTCAACCGTAAAGCGCTTGTGTAGTTGGCCCATGATGTTCTCCTTTCCGCAGGAATCTACCATGGACATGCGGTTCACTTTTCAAGTTTGAATAACACGTAATTTGGAAGGCTTGACAATTTATTATTGTCATGCTAAACTTTGGGGTAGTGTGGTCATGTGGTCATTACCAGTTATAGTTGTGAGGTTCCAAGGCATATATCCGTGGCACCATTAGATGATTTGCAACTCCAACAAATCGTGCAGCGTGTCCTCAACCAGGTCATGGGGCTGGTATCACCGGTCGCTTCTCCTGAAACATCACCAAAGGTAAAAGACGAAGCTTTAGCTCCCGTTATTAAGACGGGAAACCGCAAAGTCGTTGCCATTGGCGCCGATCATGGTGGTTTTGAGCTAAAAGAAACCCTTAAAGCTGAACTTAGCGGTATGGGGATGGACGTTAATGATGTCGGCACTTTTAGCAAGGCCGCGGTTGATTACCCGGATTATGCCCACGAGGTAGCAAAACTTGTTAGT
This sequence comes from Anaerolineae bacterium, assembly GCA_041480185.1. Lineage (GTDB taxonomy): Bacteria > Chloroflexota > Anaerolineae > Anaerolineales > Villigracilaceae > UBA877. The sequence goes on along the minus strand of JBGOZL010000207.1, from coordinate 4,420 downwards.
TTGGGGAAAGCCTGGCGAGGGATCATGATAGATGGGGCGGGTATTGGGAGTTGTATTGTCGCCAATAAGGTTCCGGGAGTGCGCGCGGGAATGGCTTATGATTACTCCTCAGCGGTGAACAGTCGCGAACATAACGATACCAATGTCCTGACTCTGGGCGCTGGCTTAGTCGGCGTGACTCTGGCCAAGCAGATTGTTAAAACCTGGTTATCCACTGAATTCGGCGGAGAACGCCATGCACGCCGGGTCGAAAAGATTTCTAAAGTTGAAAAGTTGTATTTTAAATAGAGGTCAACATGGTGTCCGATACAAAAGTTGTTGAGCAGTTGGTGGAAATAATCACGCACGAGGTTCTGGTCGCCATGCTGGAAAAGCAGGAAAAAGCCAATATTCCGGAAGGTGGTCATTGCAATTTTACCTGTGCAGAGTCGCAATGTGTGCGTACATGCTTCGACCGAGCCGGGAATGTAGTCAACGCGGGTGCGGAACGGCTTTCGTCCACGATCGGGGTTATTCCTCAGAACTTAGATTTGGCAAAAATGATTGACCATACCCTTCTCAAACCGGATGCCACGCAGGAACAGATTGCCCAGTTGTGCTTTGAAGCTCGAAAATATGGTTTTGCTTCGGTTTGCATCAATCCCACCTGGGTGGAATTATGCGCCAAATTACTGGAAGGCTCACCGGTTAAAGTATGCACGGTGATCGGCTTTCCGCTGGGAGCCACATCGGCGGAGGTTAAAGCATTCGAAACACAGGTAGCATTGGATCATGGCGCGACTGAGATTGACATGGTAATCAACGTTGGAGCATTGAAAGCGCGTGACCTGGATCTGGTTGCAAAAGATATTCGAGGCGTTGTGGCTGCAGCCCATGCCAGAAGGTCAATTGTCAAGGTAATTATTGAAGCTATTCTCCTGACTGAAGAAGAAAAGACCATTGCCTGCCTGCTTGCGAAAGAAGCGGGGGCTGATTATGTGAAAACCTCAACTGGATTTGCGAGCGGAGGTGCCACCGTGCATGATGTAGCTTTGATGCGCCGGGTAGTTGGTCCGGATATGGGCATCAAAGCCGCCGGGGGTGTACGGACGTATGAAGATGCCGAGAATATGATCAAGGCTGGTGCCACCCGAATTGGTGCCAGCGCTGGCGTGAAGATAATCCAGGGACCCAGTGCTCCCGCGGTTTCTACGGTGCCTGTCCCTGCGACCGCAAAGAATTATTAATATTGGGAGTAGTGCCATGTTAATTGCACGAGTGATCGGAACTACCGTTGCAACCATAAAAGACGAGAAACTTTTTTCCCGGAAATTACTCATTGTCCGCCAAACAGATGAACGCGGCGATCCGGTCGGGAAGCCTTATGTAGCCGTGGATACCGTGGATGCCGGCATTGGTGAGCTGGTCCTGACCGCTGCGGGTTCTTCCGCCCGGCAGACCAATATTACCAAGGACTCCCCCGTGGATGCTGTCATCATGGCAGTCATCGATTCGCTGGAAGTGGACGGCAAATTGTCGTTCCGAAAATCTTGATCTGGTTGGATTGGAAGGATATAAACGATGGGACTTGATAAAGACCTCGCCTCCATCCAAGAATCACGCGACCTGGTAAATGCAGCACATGAAGCCTGGAAAATCTGGAGTCGGACTTCCCAGGAAGAAGTTGACAGGGTATGTGCAGCTATGTCTTTTGCTGGAGTACAAGCTTCAGAACGGCTGGGACGCCTTGCACAGGAAGAGACCGGTTATGGTGTTGCTGCCCACAAGAAACTGAAGAATGAGTTCGGGTCGCGGGTTGTTTGGGAAAGCATCCGCGATCTAAAAACGGTCGGAGTCATCCGCCACGATCCCGCCCGCAGGTTATATGAGATTGCCTGGCCAATGGGAATTGTTGCTGCTCTCATCCCTTCCACGAATCCAACATCGACCACTTTCTTCAAAGCTTTGATTGCTGTCAAAGCTCGAAATGGTATTGTATTTTCTCCCCACCCCTCGGCAAAGCGCTGCACCTATGAGGCCGCTCACACCATGTCGCTGGCTGCAGAGAATGCCGGAGCTCCAAAAGGCCTGATCGGTTGCTTGCAGCAGGTATCTTTGCCGGGGACCCAGGAATTAATGACTCACCGCCAGACAGCAATTATCCTGGCGACCGGTGGGACACCCATGGTCAGGGCTGCTCATTCCACAGGGAAACCGGCTTACGGAGTTGGTCCAGGGAATGTACCCGTCTATGTGGATCGAAGTGCAGACGTGGAAAAGGCTGCCCGTTATATCGTTGCTTCCAAGGCGTTCGATTATTCCACCATCTGCGCCACGGAACAGTCTGTTATTGCAGATTTACCGATTGCAAGTAAGCTGGCGGACCTTATGCGGGCCGAAGGTGCTTATTTTACCGACCCTCGCGAGACCGACGCATTACGCAACGTAATTTTTCAACCTGATGGTAGCCCAAATACTGCCGTAGTGGGTAAATCTGCTACCTTCGTGGCAGAAGTGGCAGGGTTCCGCGTTCCCCCCGATACGCGCATCCTCGTAACGGCACTCTCCAAAACTGGCAGAGATGAACCACTCTCCCACGAAAAGATGACCACTGTGTTAGGCTGGTACGAGGTGGACGGTTGGGAGCAGGGTTGCGAAAGGTCCATTGCCATTATCCAAGCGGGCGGAATTGGCCATACCCAGATCATTTATGCCAACGACGAACGCGCCATCATGGCATTTGGTTTGGAGAAACCGGTCTTCCGCATCCTGGTAAATACCATGGGTACATTGGGTGCCATCGGGCTGACAGCCGGAGTGATGCCCTCCTTAACCCTTGGCTCGGGTGGAGTGGGAGGGGCCATTACTGGAGATAATGTTTCTGCATATCATCTGATCAACATAAAGCGCCTAGCTTATGAGACGATGGCTCCTCCGCTGGAGGCGTTTTTACCCGGCGAAAAACCAGTCAACCCGACCGCTGAGGATATGGAACGGGTTGTCCGGCAGGTTGTCAGTGAAATATTGGATTTCAAGAGAAATTGAAAAATCATATTTTACGAAATAGAAAGGATGGTACAAAATGGCTTTAGATTCCACTTTGATTGCTCTCGGCATGGTCGAGACAAAAGGCCTCGTCGGCGCGGTTGAAGCCGCGGACGCGATGGTCAAGGCAGCCAATGTGAACCTGATTGGTTCGGAATATGTTGGTGGCGGATACGTAACTGTTATGGTGCGCGGTGACGTAGGAGCTGTCAAAGCAGCCACTGATGCTGGTGCTGCAGCAGCCAAGCGTGTCGGAGAACTGGTCTCGGTTCATGTGATCCCTCGCCCGCACTTGGAAGTCGAGATGATCTTGCCGAAAACCACCAAGGGCAGCATCGGCGGGCGTTCCGCTGAACCAAAAACTAAATAGGTTCTGATGGGGAGGCTGGTGAGATTGGCCTGATATTCACCAAGCCCAAAGGATCATGCTGAAACCCTTACACGCGCATAATCAGCGCGTGGACCCCCGGCATTGCCTGTTATTTTAGTTCCAGGATTTCTGCAAGAAGGAGAAACACGCATGGCTGATACGTTTTCGCTGCGCTGCTACTGCTACCTGGACAAGATGCAGCCGCAATATGCATCTTTTGTCGGGACGATAACGCAGGGTGATCTACCGACTGAAGGTATGGCAGCATTGTATGTTGAGATGGCTCCTGGAAACGAGGTTTTTCGAGTGGTTGATATTGCTGTGAAAGCAACAGAAGCCCGTCCTGGAGCACAAATTGTCGAGCGCGAGTTTGGGATGTTCGAGGTTCATTCTCCCAATCAGGCAGCTGTACTCGAAGCGGGTAATGTTGTTCTGAGCCGCCTTGGGATGAGCATGGCGGACCGGATCAAGCCTCAAGTGGTTTCGATCCAGGTGATCACACGCGTTGACCCATACCAGGCTCAACTCATCAATCGTTTTCGACGCGGTAGCATGCTGGTAGCTGGGGAAACCATGCTGGTGCTGGAATGTGCTCCGGCTGCTTACATCAATATTGCCTGTAATGAAGCTGAGAAGACCGCCAGCATAAAATTGGTCCATGTGTCCTCGGTCGGGCGTTTTGGCCGTATGTGGCTCTCCGGAACGGAAGCAGAAATCCTTACTGCGAAGAACGCGGCTGTCCAGACGCTCGAGAACCTGGTGGGCCGGGAAGGCGCATAAGTCGCGCAGCCTCGCGGCTTGAGAGGAGCAGCTATGACCAAAGAATTCTATACTGAACGAGATATCGAGGATATGTTCAAGAGGGGGGTGATGTCCTTGAACATTTCCGAGAATGTTGTGCTGACCGAATTGGCATACGAAAAAGCCAATCGGCTGGGACTGAAATTGTTGCGAAGCCAACCGGATAATCCCCCCAGCGCACCCATCCGGCCTTACATTGCTCAAAAAAATGTTTCAGCCATCCCT
>JBGOZL010000206.1:0-5014 GCA_041480185.1 Anaerolineae bacterium | reverse complement strand
GGGTTGGAGCCCATCAACCATTGGACGCAGCCATCAATGGTATAGCCTTTCCGCTTCCAGGATGTCATCACCCCGCCGGGCAGACTATGCATTTCATAAATGCGGCTGTGAAAGCCGTTGAGCTGGGCGTAAATCCCTGCTGATAGCCCGGCAATCCCTGCACCGATAACAATGATCGAATGTGAATTTCCATTTGTAGTCATGGTTACCTCCTCTTCACCAAAAAACTGAAGATCGAATGCTGTGCCACCTTCAAGTCCAGGGACTTGGGCGTCTGCATGTTCTTGTAGGATTTGCTCAGGCCGTGAGTTTCGATTAACAGATTGTTTAATTTCTTCATTTTTTCCCTGTCCTTTCTTTTTCGATTTCACCATGAGGTGATCGACTTTCTAATGTACTTAATAACCAGATGGTTCTCAGGGCTTTTCATCTCTTTACTCTTCCCCGATCCTGCCGACCCGGTCTTTCACAAGGGCCAGGGGCAGGATCATGCACAGCAGTGCGATTGCCCCCCCGCCCAATAATCCGATCAGCCGTCCAGTCAGTTCCGAGATTCCAAACAGGGGCAGTCCAATCGGAGGTGCAAAGAACAAAAGTAGAGCGGCAATCAAGGCAAGGAAGCCTGCGATTAGTCCCAAAGTACTTGTAACCCCATCAGTCATCCGCCGCGGGTCAGTCCAGGTAAGGTTTGCACCGCGCACCCCGATTGCCAGGATGATCCCCCCCAGCCCCGCCAGGATCAAGGCAATTGAGAGGAAACCGTAAAGAATTGTGGAAGCTGGAGCCTTTTGTATCAAAGCCATGCCTGCCATAAAGAGCCAGCTCACAATCAGCGCGGGCAGGTAAGCGATCAAAAATTTAGCTGTCAGCTGCGTTACGGCGCTGACCGGAGCGGTCTTGATCATCCAATAGCTCTTGCCTTCCATCGAAAACGAAATCAACGCTAAATTTGACAGCACCATCCAGCCTATAAATAGCGATAACACCAGACTCCCATAAGCCAAGGCAGACCTGAATAGCTCCATGAACAGGGTTGGAGTTTCACCTTTCACTGTGGAGAGCCCGCCTCCGCTGCGTAGCACCATCACAGCGAACAGGATGCCTAAAATCAATGGTTTGATTACCTGCGATGTGTTGCGTAGATCACGCCGCAGCTCCCTTGAATCCTTGCGCATGATTGCCTGCACTTCGGGCGGTAGCAGGCGCCGGAAAATGCTGGTGCTTGCGTCGTTCGTTCCTTCGAAATCGACTGCCCGGTGTGTTTTTTTACGTTGAGGGCTCTCCTGGATCGAAGCCCATCCCGAAGTGTACAAATACTCTGCAGCCGCCATCGCAAACCAGAATACACCGCCGGATAGTCCTAACGTCAGTGCGAGGAAAAAGGCCGCTGAGAGCCAGTGCCTTTCTCCCAGATCTACCAGGCCGCGCCCACCCCAAGCCAGGGGCGACCAGGCGCTATTGAGCGTGGTAAGGGCTTGGGTACCCTTGGAGAGCTGTTCAGGCGCTAGCGCTACAAAATTTATTCTTGTCAGGTTGGTCCACTGGGAGAGCACAATGAAGAATATGGCGGCTAAAAATGCCAGAACCTCTGCCACCCGTTTTGCCGGGAGGATGCGCACCACCGCCATCACTAATAGACTAGCAATCCCGGCAGCTGCAAGGGAAAGGAACGCCAGCACTACAAGCACCAAAGGAAAGTACAAAATAGTGTAGCTCCCGGTAACGCCCAGGCTGAATAAGACCGGGAGCCCGAATGCCATAACCAGGATGAAGTTTGGCAGGATGGCTTGCAGCAGCTTGGTTAAAAAGACTGCCCGGGTGGGAATGGGGGCTGCCAGCAGAAAATCCATATCGTTGTCAAGATATAAACTCTGGAGCAATACCCCGAAGCTAACCAGCAGGATTCCCAGGAATACCCCGGAAACGATTATCGTCGGGATGGCATTCACGAAGGAGTTCAAATTAACACCACTCTCAATAATGCGTGGGGAATCCACTAGCCGAAGTAATAATCTGGTCAGGATATAAGAACCCGCAAAAGCCGCAAGGACCAGCAATCCAAGCAATAGAGCTAAAGCCTTGCGGAGAGGTTTGGCGCGCTTGAACCCGCTGATTGTGATCACCCAGCGCAGGCGGAGCAGTTCTATTACATAGAACCAGAGATTATCGGGCTGAGACCTGGCTGAAACATCTGTAGAGGTCATTTCAACACCTCGGCAAGTTCGGCCTCTTCGGGACCGCCAGTCAGGCTCAGGAAGATATCTTCCAGGCTGGTCTCGCCGCGTCTTATGGTACGCAGCTCCTCCATCGTCCCGACGGCGATCAGTCGTCCTTTGTTGACGATCCCGATCCGGTCGCACATGCGCTCGGCAATCTCCAGGATGTGCGTCGTCACGAACACCAATGACCCGCGGTCGGAAAATTGCCGCAAGACGTCTTTGATCAGGCGTGCAGACTTCGGATCGAGTCCCACGGTCGGCTCGTCGAGTACAAGCACTTTTGGGTCGTGCATCAGGGCAGCTGCCATCGAGGCTTTCTGCTGCATGCCGTGGCTGTAAGAGTCGATCTGGTCGTCGCCAGCTTCAACCAGGCTGAATAACCGTAGCAGTTCCTCTATCCGGTGGTCAATCTGACTGGGAGCCATGCGATACAGTTCGCCAACGAAGTGCAGCAGCTCACGGGCAGATAACTTTGAATACAGGTTGGGCGTATCGGGAACGTAGCCGGTGGAGATTTTGGCTTGCAGGGGCTGCTTCTGCATATCGTATCCAGCGACTTTCACCGTCCCGGAGGTCGGTTGAAGCAGCCCAACGATCATCTTGATAGTGGTGGTCTTCCCCGCTCCGTTGGGTCCGAGAAAGCCGAACACTTCCCCCCCCCATGCATTCAGGTTAACGTGATCGACAGCAGTCTTCGTCCCGTATTTCTTATATAGGTCTTGGAGTGCAATTAAAGGAGATTGGATGTGCTCCAAAGGTTCAAATATAGCCTGTTTAACTTGAAGTTGAGTATTCATCGCTTATCACACTTCCTTTCTTTGCAATTTGTTTCATCTCATTCTCATCTCACTCATACTTGAAACGCCAGATCCCGATCGTAAAGAACACGACCGCGAAGCCGATCAGCACACCGGCCACAGGTAGGATGGAGGTTAATCCCTGGCCGCGCAGGACAATATCCAGCATGCCGCGCATCGCCCAGGTGGTCGGCAGGATTTTGACGATATTCTGGACCGCCTGCGGGAACAACTCCAGCGGGTACCAGCAGCCACCCAACAGCGCCATGACCATGCCGGCCATGACGCTCAGACCGCTGGCCTGGCTGTCGGTCTTCACGAAGGTACCCAATGTCGTACCCAGGGCGGCGGCTGCCAGCGCCGCACTGACCATCATCACAACCAGTGCAAGCGGCTGGCTGCCCCAGTTCAGTTTCATGACGAAGGTGCCGAATGTGATCAAAAGCAACATCTGCACAAGGGCGGTCAGCACCTGCCCAAAGATCGTGCCGAGCAGGAAGGTGCTCTTGCGGGTGGGGGTGGTGAGCAGACGGCGGAGCGTGCCCTTCTGGCGTTCAACGGCGAACAATTGTGAAATCCCGAGCAGTGGGATGAAGACCCAGGTGATCAACTGCCCGGCGGAGGAATTGGCGCCCGGGTTGTAATCGATCGAATCTTTGGTGGACCCTTTGGATTCCGTAACCCGGCTGGGAGCAGCAGAAAGTAAAGATTGAGCCTGTTTCAAAGCCTCGTTGAAATAAACCTGCCGGTCCGCGGCGGAAGCGAAGGCTTGGATCTGTTCGGCTTTGGCTACACTGGTGTTAGCAATATTGGCTGCACTGCTGACCCGGCTGATGACTGACATGACCGCCCGCTGGGCGACCATGGCGTTCATATTATTGGGCTGTTGGCGCATTTCAAGCGGAATGCTGCCCTGCTCAAGATGGGTCAGGTCAAACCCGGTCGGGATGATCAGCACCGCTGATGCGCTGCGCTGGGAGAACTGGGTCTCCGCCTGAGCGAGCGTCATTAGGTCGGGGCGGATGGAATGGGAATTTTCCAGTGCAGCTACCAGGTCCGCTGAGAGGGGCGAATTGGCCTGGTCCACCACCACCAACCGGACGCGCTTGTCGCTGCTACTGCCGGTCCCGCCGGCCAGGACGAGAGTAAAGACGATCGGCAGGATGAGGAAGAAAAGCCATCTGGAAAACCCGTCGAAACGTACCAGGGTGTCTTTCCATGTAATTGCAAGGATTTTTTTCATAAGGGATTCCTATCTCTCCGTCAACCCGCGCCGGTTGAAGAGGAACACGGCGATGGCGAAAAGGAGCAGGCCCATGACGAGCAAGGCCAGGATGGGCGTCAGGATATCGTGCAGCCCACCGCCCAGGGCCAGGGTATTGAACCCGTCAATGCCCCAGCCGTTCGGGGTTAGTTTGGAAATGGTCCGAAACCAGACAGGCATGGCCTCCATGTTAACGAAGGTGCCGCCCAGGATGCCGAAAGTCAGCATCATGGCCGAACCGATCGCGCTCACCTGGCCGGGGGTTTTGGCGACGGCGGTAAGCAGCATGCCCCAGCCGACCGCGCCGAACACGGCTGCCAGCACCAGGGCGTCCACGGCCAGCGGGTCGCCCCACTGGAGTTGGAACAAAGTAGTCGTACCCTCGATCAGGATGAACATCTGGGCCACGCCGATCAGGAACATCCCGATCATCTTGCCGCCCAGCACCTGGGTGGCCGTGGTCGGAGAGACCAGCAGGCGCGGCAGGGTGCCCTGGTTGCGTTCAGTCAGGAGCGTGCGCCCGCCGTAGCTGACGGTATATATCAGGAACATCAGCGCCATGCCCGGAGCCAGCAGGGCCAGCACGTCGAACTTGACGGCCATTCCGCTGGAAGTGGTGTTGTTCAACGGAATGGATGTGCTCTGCGCGGCGGCGCTTGCCTGGTTAATCCCTGCCGCTTGCCCGACTGCCTGGGCTTGCTGGGCCTGGATGCGACCGCTGGCGACGAGTTGTG
>JBGOZL010000205.1:0-5044 GCA_041480185.1 Anaerolineae bacterium | reverse complement strand
GGTTTCGCTTTTTACATCGTCTACGGTCTGCGCCGCTTCGGGATGAGCGACCTGACCGCAGGATTATTGACCGCTGCCGTGACCATTACTTCAACGATCGCGAATGCCGTCATGGGTTGGCTGGGAGATCGTCTCGGTCATCGCGCCATGCTCATCGCCGGGTCGATTGCGGTCACGCTCAGCTCGCTGATCGCCTGGGGCGCGCCATCCTTGAACTGGATGTACCTGGTCTTTATCCTTTCCGGGTTGGCGAACGTGGCTTACTGGACCATCGGGATGGCCATCACCACAGAATTTGGCAATGAAGAAACCCGCCCCACCTATATCGGTTTGTCGAATACGCTGGTGGCTCCTTTCACGATTATCGCCCCCCTGCTGGGCGGCTGGATTGCCGATAGCGCAGGTTTCCAGGCTACTTTTATGGTGTCGGCAGTGGGAGGTCTGGTCACTGCCGGCCTGCTTTTCTGGCTGGTGCGCGATCCACGGCCGCGTCAGGGTCGAGATTGGTCGGATGCAAAAACTGATAGCCCCTGACAGAATCATCGGGTAAAATCCAGGCATTCCATTAATTAATTTAGCAATTTGTAAACATTTTATGATTTGGAGTTGAGGTTCAGCATGCGCCCTGTCGCGATCATTGGGATCGGCCAGACAAAAATTGACGAAGCATGGGACAAGTCCATCCGCCAGATCGCCGTGGAAGCCATCCAAGCTGCTCTGGAAGATGCCGGGCGCGAAAGCGCCGATGGGATTTTCCTTGGCAACATGATGTCGGGCATTATCAACAGCCAGAACAACCTCGGTCCGCTTGTAGCCCACTGGGCCGGGCTGAAAGTCCCTGCTGTAAAGGTGGATGCAGCTTGCGGGTCCGGCGGGGCTGCCCTGCGTGCCGGGCTGATGGCAGTATGGTCCGGGGAGCTCGAGTCGGCTCTCGTGGTGGGCGTCGAAAAAATGACCGACCGCCACCCGCATGAAGTCACCGTGGCACTCGCCACCGCCGCAGACGCCGATTATGAGGTGGATATGGGCGTCTCGTTCGTCGGACTGAACGCACTCATCATGCGCCGCTACATGTATGAATTCGGTTGGAAACATGCTGATTTCGCACAATTCGCAATAAATGCCCATGCCAATGCCATGCACAACCCATTTGCGCGCCTGCACCATATCATCACCCTCGAGGAATTTGAGAAGTCAGCAATGATCGCAACACCGATAAATCTGCTGGATGCTTCCCCGATTGGGGATGGAGCGGCTGCCTTGTACATAGTCCCAGCTGATTCGGTACAGGCCGGGTCGCGCGTCCTGATCGCAGGGTCTGCCGCTGCCACAGATACCATTGCCCTCCACGACCGTCCAGACCCGCTGTTCCTGGCTGCGGCGTACAAGTCATCGCAGGCAGCCTACCAGCAAGCCGGTGTTGGCCCGCAGGATATTGACGTGTTCGAACTGCACGATGCCTTTACGGTCATGTCTGCCCTCTCGCTGGAAGCCTGTGGTTTCGCCGAACGTGGCCAGGGCCCCCGGCTAGCTCTGGATGGGAACCTTACCCCGCAGGGGCGACTCCCGGTGATGACGCGCGGCGGGCTTAAGGCACGCGGGCATCCCGTGGGTGCCACTGGGGTCTATCAAGTGGTCGAAGTGGTGCAGCAACTGCGCGGCGAATGCGGCGAGACGCAGGTCCCCGAGGCGGCCATCGGGATGGCGCAGAACATCGGCGGGTCCGGTGCCACAATCATCACCCACATTTTAAAACGCGAATAACACCAGGTCAGCCTCCCTGCGCGCGCCGGGCACTATCTGCTGTAAAATATTTCTATGCGACTCAAATTCACGCGTTTCCTGATCCGGTTTCTACTCCGCTTGTTTGCGCATGTCGAAGTGCGCGGCAGGGAAAATATCCCTAATAGTGGAAATTTCATTATTGCGTCCAACCACATCGGGCTGGTAGATGCCTTCCTGCCCTTCTACATTGTCAACTATACCAATCTCGTCCTGCTGGTGGGTGAAAAATGGGAAAAGAATTGGGTTACGCGCTGGCTCGGTCGTGGTTTGAATTTCCTGTTCGTTGACCGCTTCAACCCGGACTTAAAGGCCATCCGAGCTGTGATTGCCCGTATGAAAAAGGGAGAAGTGCTGGTCATCACGCCTGAAGGGACGCGCTCGAAGGTTGGCTATCTGATCGAAGGCAAGCCGGGAGTCAGCTATTTGGCTGCCAAACTGGGCTACCCGCTCCTACCTGTGGGGATCAGCGGTTCATTTGATAGTATCTTCTTTGGACAATTGAAGCGGCTGCACCGCCCGCATGTCATCGTCACCATTGGAGCGGCATTCAGCCTGCCTCCCCTCCCTTCAGAGGCTCTGAACCGCGATATGGCTTTGTTGGACGATACTGAAGAGATCATGTGCCGCATTGCCGCCCTGCTCCCGCAGGAACAGCGCGGTTTCTACGCCGATCATCCACGTTTGAAAGAATTTTTGACGGGTAAGATATAATTGCGGCTACCCTTCAGATGGCTTGGGGGGGTATATCCACGAGGATAATTATGAATAGATCCACCCATAAAATTTTCCGTTTCTTTGTCCGCCTCATTCTTGGAATTATCGCCCGAGTGGAAGTCAAAGGGTTTAAATACCTTCCCTTAGGCGGTTTTGTCATAGCCGCCAATCATATCGGGCGGCTGGACGCCGCACTTGCGTATTACGTTCTCGACCGGTCCGATATCATCATGGTTGTGGCTGAAAAATATGAGAAATACGCCATTTTCCGCTGGCTGGTCAAACTGACCAACGGTATGTTCGTCGATCGTTACAACTCCGATATCCATGCCATCCGCGAGACCCTGCGCCGGCTCAAGCAGGGACAGGTGTTCACCATCACCCCGGAGGGGACGCGTTCTAGGACTGGCAACTTGATCGAGGCAAAACCAGGCGGGACTTACCTGGCATGGAAGGCGGGCGTACCGGTGGTGCCGGTGGCGCTGACGGGAACTGAAGATGCGGTGGTGGTGGAACGGCTGAAGCACTTCAAACGACTGAATGTGAAGATCGTTGCAGGGCAACCTTTCACCCTATCTTCGATCAAGGGGAAAGATCGTGACGCGGCCATGCAGCAATATACCGACGAAGTCATGTGCCGGATCGCCGCGTTGCTGCCACCTGAGCGTCGCGGGGTATACGCGCAGCATCCAAAGTTGAAGGAATTGCTATATCAATAGCGATGGTCAATCAGTCTGCCGATCGGGAAAAGCTATAAATTCCCACCCACACCGCGTTTTAAGAATTTCCCTTCCCCTTTTTTACCCAGCCATTTTTCCCCGTCAACGATCAACTTACCCCGCAGGAAAACCTTTTCAGGGTACCCGATAAGATTCCAGCCTTCGTACAAATTGTAATCCGTGCGTTGGTGGCAATGGGCGATGCCGTATCTAACCTTCTTCTTTGGGTCCCAAATGACGATATCTGCGTCTGAACCCGGTAACAGCGCACCCTTGCGCGGATACAGACCGAAGATCTTCGCCGGGTTGGTGGTAGTAAGTGCCACAAACTGGTTGGGGGTTAACTTTCCAGATCCGACCCCAGTCGTCCAAATGACGGGAAGCCTGTCCTCCACCCCCGGCAGGCCGTTGGGGATCTTGGTGAAATCATCCGCGCCAAGTTCCTTGCCCGGAATGGCAACCGGTTTCCCCTCATACATTATGGGTTTGGTGCCATCATAGAAAAACGGACAGTGGTCGGTTGCGATGGTCTGGATGGTGCCATCCGAGGCACCTTCCCATAACCGGGCGTTATCAGCAGAAGATCGGACAGGCGGAGAGCAGACCCATTTCGCCCCGTCTGAACGGCGCAGGTCATCCTCACTGAAAAAAAGGTATTGTGGGCAGGTTTCACCCATCGCTTTAACCCCGCGCTCCCGGGCATACTGGAGCATATCCACTTCGCCGGCAGTGTTCATATGCACCAGGTACAGCGGTGAATCCGCCATGGCAGCCAGGGCGAAGGCACGCAGGGCTGACTCGACCGCGCCCCAGGCAGGACGGGTTTTGGCGTGCCATTCGGGGGTCGTATGTCCGGCAGCAAGCGCCTCAGCAGTCAGTAACTCGGTCACATCGCCGTTTTCTGCGTGCAACATTACCAGCAGACCATTGTCACGCGCGATCCGCAGAGTCTTGAAGATGCTGCTGTCATCCAGGCGCAGGCGATCATTGTAGGCAGTAAAAACTTTCAGCGTGGAAATGCCCAATTCCCTTAGGGATGGGATTTCGGCCGCGATCATGTCGTCGAAGCGGGTCAGGTTCATGTGGGCGGAATAGTCCACTGCGGCTTTTTCCGCTTTCAACTGCCATTTTTCTACCGACTCGCTAAGTGTGGAGAAATCGAATGAAACGAAATCAATGACTGTGGTGGTTCCCCCGAAAGCGGCAGCCTTGGTGCCGGTGTAATGGTCGTCCGATGAGACCGTACCGAACATGGGCAGGTCGAGGTGTACGTGCGGATCCACCCCGCCGGGTAGGATCAGCTTGCCGGTGGCATCGATAATTTCAGGATCAGCAACATGCAGGTTTTGACCAATTTGGGATATCTTCCCACCTTCAACCAAAATATCAGCAGAAAATGATCTTTCGGCAGTGACGAGCAGGCCGCCTTTAATCAAAATTTCCATTTTCCTGCACCTTTGTATCATAAGGTTCTTGAAGCTCTTTTATTCCGAGCAATCCGAGTAATACATCCGGGGGAAGGTCTGCTTCCGGCAAATCTGTTTTGTATAGTTGCTCATTTTGTGCGCGTTCTCGCAGGGATTGCCAGAGCAGGGATCGTTCGTCGCTTTCCACCACCAGGTCGTTAAGCGTCTTGGCTTTGAGCAAATATTCCCCCGTTGTGTACAGGAATGTCAGCCGCTTCCACTTCTCCGCCTTCACCGGGCGCGGCAGTTTCTCCAGCGGACCAAGCTGGATCTTGAAATATTCCTCACCCGCGCGCGGATGCTCCGGTTCATCCCGCAGAAGTTCCGCCCGCGTGGTCAGTTCATGCCCGCGTACCGGAG
>JBGOZL010000204.1:0-5051 GCA_041480185.1 Anaerolineae bacterium | reverse complement strand
TTCCACCTTCAGCGTGCCGCCTTCCTTTTCAGCTTGAACAACCAACAAGTCGGTATACTGCATCCGCTCGATCTGCCGGCAGGTTTTGCATTTTCCGCATGGTTCGCCGGGAGCGGACGGGGTCGGGCAGTTCAAAGCCTGGGCAAAGCGCAGCGCCAGAGTACGCCTTCCCAGCCCGGAAGGACCGGTGATCAGGTAAGCATGCCGGACGGAATCACGCGTGAGATGCTGCTTGAGCATCTCAACCGCCCATTCGTGTCCGAGAAGGTTCCAGTTTTTATCCATTTTTGATCGTTGGGTCAATGCTTTCCAGGATCTTACTCTTCTCCAGCGCGCAATCTCAAATACGAGTCATACCGCTGGGGATGCACCCTGCCCGCCTGAACAGCAGCCCGCACTGCACAGCCCGGCTCGGTCTTGTGCTTGCAGTCGTTGAACTGGCAGGCGGTCACCAGTGGCGCCAGTTCGGGGAAATAACCATCCAGTTCCTCTGGCTCGGTGTCCCACAATGCCAGCGAGCGCAAGCCGGGCGTATCGGCTACGTAACCGCCGCCCTCCAGGGGGAACAATTCGCGCACGCTGGTGGTGTGTCGACCTTTTTTGAACGCCGCGCTGATCTCCCGCACTGCCAGTCCCAACCCTGGCTGGATTGCGTTGAGCAGGCTGGACTTACCCACGCCGCTTGGTCCAGCCAACGCAGACACTTTTCCGGACAACCGTTCGCGCAGTTCCACCACGCCCTGTCCGGTCTTGGCGCAGGTATAAATAACCGGATAGCCGATGGGCGGGTAGAAGCCGAACAACTTTTCAGCCTGATCCAGCCCCACCAGGTCGATCTTGTTGGCCACGATGATCGCCGGCAGCCGCTGCTTTTCAGCAATGACCAGGAACCGGTCCAGCATGCGCAGGCGGGGGATGGGACGTGCGCAGGAGAATACGAACACAGCCTGGTCAGGGTTGGCTAAAATGACCTGCTGGTACACTCCCTGGGGCCGCGGGTCGAGCCGGACCAGGGAACTGCGCCGCGGTTCAACGGCTTCGATGCTACCCGTCCCGTCCGGCACACAGGTGACCTGCACCCTGTCGCCCACCGCGGCGATATCGCCCATGTGTTTACCCTGCTTGAGGCGGCCGCGCAGGTGACAGGTAAATGTTCCGTTTTCGGTCTGCACGCTGAAGAAGCCTGACTGGGAACGGACGATGAGTCCGGTGGCTTGCCGGGAGGGCGGGGCAAGGGGTGCGGCAGGAAGGTCGCGCCGGGCCATTCGGTTTACGGACCCGGAGTGGGGGTCGGTTGTGGAACGCCGTAATCCGGGTTGACCACGCCGAAGCCGGATTCCCACGGATAGATCGTCTGGGGTTTACCGTTGAAGTAAATTTCCATCACCCGCCTCATGATGGGCGCAGCGTACGTGGCGCCTTCGCCCTTATTGTTGACGATGACTGCCACGACGATATCGGGCTTGTCGGGCAGGTCAGCCAGGCTGTACCCGGCGAACCAGGCATGCGGATCCGTCACGCCGCTTTCGGCGGTACCGGTTTTGGCAGCCACCGGGAATGGGAAGCCCACAAACCTGGCATAGGCCGTCCATTTCGGGTCGGTGACCACGGTGCGCATGGCATCCTGGATGACTTTCAAGTTCGCAGTTGTGATGGGCAGGGTGCCATTCGCGGTTGGGTGGAATATGGTGATCGCATCGCCGGTGACGGGCTGAACCTTTTCCACCAACTGCGGGCGGTAGAGCGTGCCGCCGTTGGCGACCGCGGCGACAAAAGTGGCCACCTGGAGCGGTGTGACCTGCACGTCACCCTGGCCGATGGCGATGCTGGTGGCATTGGTGCCGTCGGTGGGGTTGGGGATGGTGCCGTCCGATTCCGCCACCTGCTCGATCCTGGTAGCACTCCCAAGTCCAAAGGATCTGGCCATATCAGAAATTTGCGTCCCCTTGCCATCGCTGTAAAGGGTGTACCCGATGTGGTAAAACCACGGGTCACAGGAGCGCATGAGTCCCTGAGGGAGGGTCAATAAACCGCTCGGAGGCCAGGAGGGACAGACGTCTTTCCCGGTTGCCAATTTCTGATCGTTGCAATATTCCCAGGTCCAGTCATACAGGGTTGGGCCGCCGCTGGGAACAAGTTCCGTGAAAGAATACTGGCAGTCCCAGGTGCTCTGGGGGGTGAAGTCACCGCTTTCGAGCGCGGCTGCCAGGGTGACGATCTTGAATACCGAACCGAGTGGATACGTGCCCTGTGTGGCGCGGTTGAAGGTGGGCTGCTCATCCGTGTACACACGGTTGACATTGTTCAGGTCGTACCAGTTGGGGTCAAATCCCGGCGAGGAGACCATTGCCAGGACGCGGCCGGTCTTTACTTCCATCACAACAATAGCGCCAGGGAGACCATCCATGGCGGCCTGGGCTTGTTCCTGTAAATCCGAATCAATAGTTAGGGTAATGGAGGAGGCGGGTTCAGAATTGACTTGGGCTAAAACCGTTTCATAAGTTCCGTCTGCGGCAGTGACGTAAAGCTTGGCAGCATTTTGGCCGTGCAGGTAGCTTTCGCCCCATTTTTCAATCCCTTCCCATCCGATCCGTTCCGCCCCGCTGTAGCCGAGCCGCCGGTACGTATTGTAGTCTTCCTTGGAAATGAACAAGGTATATCCGACCGCGTTGGGAGCCAGGTTCGGTTCATAAAAACGGGAGGGGGAGGATTCGGGAGGAACCGGATAACGGCTGGCCTGCACACCGCTATAGCCTGTGATCCCCGAGGCATCGACCGCTGCAGCGCTGGCTTCCCCTACCGGCACATAATTTCCGGGTGCATAGTTTTCATAATTGTTACGGATGATTTCCGGGCGCACACCCGTCAGCCGCCAGAGGGAGTTGAAAACGGCACCTTCGCTATCCGGTGAGACCTCCCCGGCTACCAGGCCCAGGGAGTAGGCATCCGTCTGGGCCGCGATGGCGTTGCCGTTGCGGTCGTAAATATCCCCGCGCGCCGGAGTGTCATACGTGGTCACCAGGCCCTTGCCGCCTGCCAATTCTGGCAGGATCAGGTTGTCGTCCCACTGGATGCGCCAATTGCCGTTCTCGAGCACCATGGTGGTATTGAAATCCCGCTGGATATCCCCAAAAAGGGCGGTATGGTAGGCTATATGGAAGGATACCTGGGAATTCTGCGGGTCCGTCAGCATGGACAGGATGTTGTATTCGACCGTTTTTGCACTGAGGGCGTTCAAGTCGTCCGTGTAGTGCTTGGTAAAATCAGCCAGGGAAATGGCTTTCTGGCTGGCCTGGGTGAGCATGGCATACATCGATGAATAATCATCCGCCACCATGCCATCCAAAAAGGTGCGCAGGGCATCCCCCGCGCTGGGGACGTGGGTTACGCTGATCACGGCGGTGGGAAGAGAAGAGGTTGGGGTGCTGACTGTCACTCCGACCCCGCATCCGGCCAGGAAGGTGAGCATCAGCAGCAGATTTAACAAGTGTACGGGTTTCATCAATTCACCTTTCAATTCAACCGACCTGCTCCCCTTGTAAAACCCGGGTGGTGATCGGACAAGCGTAGTTCAACCATGACTGGCATTCTTTCGAAATGTCGGTGAGCGGGGTAATACCGAATGGACGCAGGGTGCGTGTCAGGTGACAGAGCGGGAACCCCATGACGCTGGCATAGCAGCCAGACATCCTTTCGACCGGGTGGAATTTGGGGTGCTGGATGGCGTAAGCCCCGGCTTTGTCGAGCGGGTCCCCGCTGGCCACATAGTCATCAATTTCCTGATCGTCATAATTACGCATCGGCACTTGTGTGACGCACAAGTCACGCCCCAGGTTCCCATCGGACGTTCTGAACACGCATATTCCAGAAGCGACCTGGTGGGTGCGATTGCGCAATTTACGGAGCATTTCCGCCGCCTCGGCCGAGTTTTCCGGCTTGCCCAGGATGGTTTTCCCGTCCACAACCGTGGTATCAGCAGCAATGATAAGGGACTCCTGGAGTTCCGTCGCAGCACAGGTACGTGCCTTGGTTTCCGCAAGCCGCAGGACATAACCACCAGGCTCTTCGCCAGGGTGCTGGCTTTCATCGACTTCGGGAGAGGCAGATTCGAATTTCCACCCGCCGAGCGCAAGCAGTTCCCGCCTGCGTGGGGAGTTCGACGCCAGTACCAGGCGAGGGTTGCCCATGGGCGGGATTCTAACACACTAGCGGGTTCTTCATCCTCGTTGTAAAATGGTCATGCACAGACCTGACAGATATTAAATGAAGCTGTCAGGTTTTGCACAAAATCATTGAGGAGACCTTTTGTGCTGGAACTCATTGAACGCATCCGCCGAGACGGTAAAAACCTCGGCAATGGCATTTTGAAGGTGGATGGCTTCATCAACCACCAGGTGGATCCCATCTTGATGGATGCCTGCGGACGCGAACTGGCAACGCGTTTTGCCAATGTCGGCGCGACCAAGGTGCTGACCGCGGAAATATCAGGGATCGCCCCTGCGCTTACCACCGCCCACCACCTGGGTTTGCCGGTGGTGTATGCGCGCAAGTCCAAACCGGTCACCATGCCGGATGAGGTCTTCCTGACAATGGCCCCTTCGCATACCAAGGGGAGGATGGTCGATTTGATCGTATCGCCCGAATACCTGGCCGGCGGAGAAAAAATCCTGATCATCGACGATTTCCTGGCCTCCGGGGCAACCATCTGGGGCCTGGTGCGCCTGGCACAGGCGGCCGGAGCAACCATCGTGGGCATCGGGACGCTGATCGAAAAGGTTTTCGAGGGCGGGCGAGAACGGCTTAAACCGCTTGGAGTGCCGGTCGAGTCTCTGGCGGTCATCCGGTCGATGGATGCGGACCATATCATTTTTCAGGAAGAATAGAAGGTTTGGTTTGTCTTCAGCCATACCCTCTATTATTTTAGGATTTTTTTTGAACCGATGGGATATGTGGTAGTTTCGAATTACAAATTTAGAAAGATGTAAAAACACTTATTTAGCTTAAACGCAATTACCGTTATATATATACCTACATAATTTTCCTCTAAAACT
>JBGOZL010000203.1:0-5068 GCA_041480185.1 Anaerolineae bacterium | reverse complement strand
CTTGAGGGGCATGTGCCGCAAGGCGTGGGGGTTCAAGTCCCCCCCAGCGCATAAAAAAAGCCGCCTTTAGGCGGTTTTTTTATTCTTCGATTTTCATTCTATTTTCAAGCCAGCGGACCAATGTCGATAATAGCAAAGTCATAGAAAGATAAAGGAAAGCGACCATGTTATACGTCTCCATGGCGCGAAAGGTTCCGGCGGTGCGCAAGCGGCCCATCTGGGTCAATTCATTGACAGCCACGACACTGACCAGGGAAGAGTCTTTTAAGCAAGCGATAAAATCGTTGCCGAGTGGAGGCAAAACCCGGCGAATTGCTTGCGGAAGCACGATAAAGCGCATGGCTTGGAAATAGTTCATTCCAAGAGACTTGGCTGCTTCAACTTGACCTTTTTGAATCGACTGGATGCCAGCACGGAAGACTTCTGCTTCGAACGCGCCATACCCCAGACCAAGCGCAATAATGGCGCGACCTTCTTGGGTTACATTCCGAATGGTGAATGAAGACAAGGATTGTAAAAAGCCACTGGCTGGAAGGATGGCCACACCCCAATTCCCCAGATCATTTATAAAACCGACAAATATAGGAAACAGGCCATATGCGATATAAATAATTAGTACCAGCAGTGGAATTCCACGAACTAATTCAACATACAGCGTGGAAATATTACGTAAAAAAATGTTCTTAGAGATGCGGGCCAACCCGGTTGGCAGTCCCAACAGCGTTGCCAGCAAAAAGGAAAAGAATGTAATGCGAAGGGTTGTAACGATACCTTGTGTCAGATAGATGAATGTATTCTGGTAATCGGTAGACCCTACAATCAAAAATACGAGACTCAAACCTGCCAGGCCCAACACAATTGCCCACCAGGGCCATTTTGATACATTTATCCCGCCTGGAATAATTCCAGGAAGTTTACGGTTCCCTTCGGTCTCCATGGGCAATCTCCAGTGACTATTCAACCAAAGATTTGAATTGGTAGGATGGAGATTTCTCTCCATCCTACCATATCAGAAACGGCCTTATACAAAATTATTGGGCAGGTTCCTCAGCTGGAGTAGAAAGACCCCATTTTAAATTTAGTGTCTTCAGGGTTCCATCCGTGTGCATGGCACGCAGGGCCGCGTTAACCGGGCCTACAAGATCGCTGCCCGGAGGAAAGACAAAGGCCAGTGCGTCACCGGTTTTAACTGAACCAGCGACCTTCAATTTCCCTTGATTTTCTTGCATAAAGCCAAAGGCAGCGGTATCGTCCAGGACGACCCCGTCAATATCACCAGCAAGCAAAGCCAAGGTAGCTGCTCCGAAATCTGAATAGGACTGAATGCTCTTCCCGGTGAAGAATTCTGTAGCTGCAATGTAATTTGTAGTTCCTATTTGCGTACCAACTTTGAGGTTCGCATCAGCTTTGAATTCATCCAGGGTGTGAGTATCATCTGCCCTGACCATCAATTGCTGTGCAACGAGCGAATATGGTATTGAGAAATCCACAGCCCAGTAACGATATGGATAGTTCGTCACTCCATCTGCAAGCACATCGTATTCACCGGCTTGCATAGCTGGGAAGATACCATCCCAGGCAGCCTGTTTGAATTCCGGTACACAGTTTAAACGTTTGCAAATCTCTGTGAAAGTGTCATAATCCCATCCGACACCTTTATTGGTGGCTGTATCAATGTAATTAAATGGCGGGTAAGCGTTTTCCACAGCAACAGTGATGGTTTTTCCACCAAGATCGGGTAAACCGGTCGCAGAAGTTCCAGTACCAGTCCCACCAGTTGCTTTGGGGGCGCAGGCAGTTAACAAAAGGCTGCCAAGGACCAGAAGACTGAGCACAAATCCAATTTTCTTCATTACTTCTCTCTCCTTTGAAATTTGAAATGGCCGTTTCTGATTATGGAGGTCAGGATTGAACCCTGTCTCCTTTGGTGATATAAGCATAGACCAACTTCCGAATTTAGGCAAGAGGAAACCGTGAAGATTTAAAGGGCAAATCGTAAGCGCAAATTTCTGAAATGATATAATGCATTCAAGGTTTTCCAGGAGGATGCGTGAAATGACAATAAAATTTCCAAGCCCAGAGTGGTTGCAGGCCCTTTTTGAAAAACTAAATTCTGACGAGCGCTACGCACAGGTTGCAAAATCATGGGAAGGCGACATGTTAGTCGTTATTGAACCCACCGGGCTCTTGAATGACAAACTCTTATATTACCTGGATCTTTGGCATGGCAAGTGCCGAAAAATAGAAATCTTTAAACAAATGCCTTCTATCATGCCAAAATTTATTTTGACTTCAAATTATACTAATATATCTCGCATCATGAAGGGAGAACTTGACCCTATGCAAGCCATGTTGACCCGTAAATTGCAGGTTCATGGGAACATGGCTTATATGATGCGAAATGTTCCGATTGTGCTTGATTTTGTCCGGTGTGCACGTGAAGTAACAACCGAAATCCTATAAAAACATGCAGCCGATACTCAAAGTGGACCTCTCCACGGGGGAAATATCAGAATATGTCATCCCCATTGAATGGGAACGTGCCTATCTTGGCGGCGCTTCGCTTGCCGCGCGAATGCTGTATTCTGAACTTCTGGAGGGACTCGACCCTTTATCGCCTGAAGCTCCGCTCCTATTTCTTAATGGGCCTCTTTCGGGGACAGCCGGACCAACCGTCGGCCGCTTCGTAGTCTGCGGGAAATCTCCAGCCACAGGTCTCTGGGCTGAGTCGAATTGTGGGGGGTTTTGGGGACCAGAACTCCGCTTCTGTGGCTATGATGGGTTGTGGATCACCGGGAAAGCCAGGAAACCAGTTTATCTATGGTTAAATGACGACAAGTTGGTGGTTCGCGATGCGGACACGGTTTGGGGAAAAGATACGTATGAATCACAAACTGTCATTAAAAGTGAGCTTGCTGTGCTGGGTGTCCATGTACTGACAATTGGCCCGGCAGGCGAAAACGGTGTCAGGTTTGCAGGCCTTTATTGCGATCATGGTCGGTCAGCCGGTCGGACGGGTTTGGGGGCAGTCGCAGGATCGAAAAACCTGAAAGCGATCGCCGTTAAAGGGACAAAGAAAATCCCTCTCGTTCAGCCCGATTTATTTGCTCCCCTGCGTTCCGCCTCCAACCATTTTTTAATAGATGATACCGTTTCCCAAGTGGCTCACGAACTTGGAACTGCCGGAGTAGCGGATTATTCTGATTACTTGGGGGGAACACCAAAGAAATATTTCCACCAGGGTGTATTCGCGGGCGTGGACAAGGTTTCCGGATCAGCCATGGCTGAGACCATTTTGGCGGGCGTCAGTGCATGTCATGCCTGCGTGGTGGCTTGTGGACGGGTGGTGCGGCTGGAGGATGGGCTAAAACGCAAGGGTCCGGAATATGAGACACTCATAGGTTTCGGTCCGAACCTCCTTAATGATAATTTGGTTGACATAGTCCGTTTAGGCGAGGTATGTGATCGCAACGGAATGGACACGATCAGCGCCTCGAATGTAATTGGGCTTACTTATCATTTGTTTGAAAAAGGAGCTATTTCCGAAAAGGATATAGGTTTTACTCCCCGCTGGGGAGATGTGTCGGGCGTTGAGAGGTTCCTTCAATTGATGTCCCGCCGGGAGGGGATTGGAAATCTAATGGCCAATGGCTCCCGTCAATTTGCTGCGCATTTCGGTGAAGAGGAAGAGGCAGTGCAGGTGAATGGATTGGAGGTGCCGTACCACGACCCAAGAGGCGTATCTGGAATGGCACTGGTATATGCGACCAGCCCTCGTGGCGCCTGCCACAATAAGTCCGATTATTTCCTCGTGGACTGGGGGCAGGCAGATACAAGTCTTGGCGTGCAATTCTTTGAGCGGCAGGCTGGAGCGGAAAAGGCTGCCAATGTTGCTCGCCATCAAGATTGGCGTTCTGTTTGTGATGCCCTGGTGCTCTGCCTCTTTGGCAACGTCCCGGCGGAAATGGTAGTGGGACTTGTTAATGCTGCCTGCGGGTACGATTACGATGTGAGCGAGCTTCTTCGCTCCGGTGAGCGTGCCTGGAATCTGAAACGAGCTATCAACATCCGCAATGGCTTGAAGCGCGACAACGACAAACTCCCGAAAGCACTTCTTGAACCGCTTGCCGATGGACCTGCGGCGGGGTATGTCCCCCCACTGAAAGCGATGCTGACCGCTTACTATTATGCTCGCGGTTGGGATGCCGAAGCCGGCAAACCAATTCCCTCCAAATTAGCCGAGTTGGGTCTGGATTGGGTTACACAAGACATATGGAAATAAATTAATAATAAATCTCCAACATGCCCGTCATAGACATAAAACGACTAACTTTTTCACCTGACCGCTTTTGGGTGAAGAACATGCCTTTTTGGTTGGGGTTAATAAAGAAATTACTCCGGTCCCATAATGTGATATTTGAATCCTGAAATAGTGGTATATAATGCGCCGTGGATAGGAGATGTCAGCAATGAAACTTGTATCGATTTCTGAAATGCATTCCATCGAACAGGAAGCCGACTCTAATGGTCTTACCTATGACATGATGATGGAAAATGCAGGGCATAATTTGTCCCGCGAAGTTATGCAATTGGCCTATGCCCAGGATGATGAGGAAGATGTACAGGTGCTTGGGTTTGTGGGCCCCGGGAACAATGGAGGTGACACTCTCGTTGCCTTAACGCATTTGGCCGAAAAAGGGTGGAAGGCACGCGCTTACCTGATCAAACGTAAAGCTTCCGGGGATGCATTGGTAAAACGGTTGGAAGATGCAGATGGGGAAGTCTATCAGGCTGAAAAGGATTCAGAATTTCAACAACTAACTGCATTTCTGGAAACAGCAGATGTAGTTCTGGATGGAGTCTTGGGAACAGGATTCAAACTGCCTATGAAGGCCGATATTAACAAAGTCCTCGGAACAGTAAAAAATATCCTGAAAACCATCGAATGGCAGCCCTTTATCGTTGCGGTAGACTGCCCATCTGGCGTGGACTGTGATTCCGGTGAGGTTGCTGAAGAATGCATCCCTGCTGATGCGACGGTCACCCTGGCAGCAGTAAAACAAGGCTT
>JBGOZL010000202.1:0-5088 GCA_041480185.1 Anaerolineae bacterium | reverse complement strand
TATTTCCTTTCCACTGCGGGAAATGGGTTCCTGTTTCATCAAGGTGACAGCCTTGAGGTAATAGGAGCCATTTTCTGGGGGATGCACTTTGTCGTCCTTGGGAAATATGCATCCCGTTTTGAACCGATATCATTTGCTGCAGGGCATTTTTTTGTCACTGGGACTCTCAACTTCATCATGGGATTGGCATTCGAAAGTCTTTCACTACTTACCCCTTTGCCATTAATAGGGGCTATTCTTTACCGGGCATCTCTCTCTATAGGAATTGGATATACCTTGCAAGTGTGGGGGCAGAACCATACCACACCCACCGACGCGGCTCTCATCCTCGGTCTCGAAGCAGTTTTTGCTGGATTCGCTGCCTGGCTCATCCTTGGGCAAAATTTGGTTCCCCTTCAGATATTCGGTTGTGTGATCATTTTGGCAGCAGTGATGTTTTCTCAGCTAAAAAACCTGATTCCCGCTAAATCATAACAATACCCATGGGGGACTTTTCCTCCCAGCTTTTGGATCCCCACCTTTTTAGAAAAATGATGCCTTCTCAGCACTTACCTTTTTGGGGTTGTAAATCCAAAATAATCTCCGGATTTTATGCATAATCCGCTTGGGCGATATATATCTGATTTTAGTTAGGAGTTATAAAAACCACATCGCGGAAATAAATTACATACATCACTACCCCAACTGTAAACACTCCTGTACACTGGTGTCATGGAGAGTAATTCCTCGGAAATCCAAAAAATCCGTGTTGGCTGCCCCGCTCACAATTGCGGCGGACGCTGCCTGTTAATTGCTCATATACAGGACGGAAGGATCACGCGTCTAGACACCGACGACCGCCTGGATACACTGGCTGCTCCTCAATTACGCGCCTGTGTGCGCGGGCGGGCATATTTAAGGAGGCAATATCATCAAGACCGGTTGATGACACCGCTTAAACGATCGGGCAGGCGTGGGGATGGAGAATTTCACCCGATTTCGTGGGATGAGGCACTGGAATCCATCGCTGCTCAGTTCGAGCGGGTCAAACACCAATATGGTTCCTCATCATTATTCGTCCCCTATGGTACAGGTAGTTACAACCAGCTCAACGGTTCTCACATAGCTCGTCGATTAATGAACTTGTATGGCGGATGCCTGGGAATATACAACTCGTATTCGTGGGCTGCCACCAACCTTGCAACACCCACCGTCTATGGCACCCTTGTCACGGGCAACCAGCGCCAGGATTGGTTGAATACCAAATATATTCTCATGTGGGGCTGGAATCCGGCTGAAATGCGCGACGGCACAAATAGCGATTATTTTATCAAGCTGGCGCATGAGGCAGGGGCGCATGTGATTTGCATTGACCCTCGTCACACCCTGAGCGCAGCTGCGCTTGCTGATGAATGGATCCCCATCCGCCCGGGCACGGATGCAGCCATGATGAGCGCCATGGCTCATGTGATGATCACCGAGGGGCTTTATGATGCAGATTTTGTCAGCACTCATTGTGTGGGCTTTGACATGGATCAGATGCCGGTTAATAATGCAGAAAGTTATAGCGATTATATTTTAGGCGTGCGTGATGGATTACCCAAAACCCCAGCGTGGGCTGAGTCTATTACAGAAGTGCCTGCTGGTACCATAACGAGGATTGCCAGAGAGTATGCCACCAACAAACCTGCAATCCTCTACCAGGGTTATGGGATGCAGCGCCGAGCGTATGGTGAACAGGTGGTACGGGCGGGCTGCGTGCTGGCCGCAATCACCGGAAATGTGGGCTTACCAGGCGGCTGGGCAAGTGGTTTGGGATTGCAGGCACCGGATGGTGGCGGGTTGTGGACAGTGTTTCCCATCGGTGAAAACCCTATTAAGGCTGAAATCCCGGTTTTTCTCTGGACTGAAGCCTGCCTGCGTGGTAAATCCATGACGGCAGCTGACGGAGTGCGCGGCACTCGACAACTAGATAATGATATTAAGTTGATTTATGCGGTGGCTACAAATTGTTTGATCAACCAACACGCAGACATCAACCGCACTGCTGGAATCCTGCGCGATGAGACGAAGGTGGAATTCATCGTTGTGCAGGATAATTTCCTTACCTCCAGTGCCCTCTTTGCAGATATTGTCCTGCCAGCCTGCACACAGTTCGAAACGTGGGGCGTGGAAGATGGCTGGAAATACGGGGACGAAGTCATACTCCAGCCTAAACTGGTCGAACCACCTGGCGAATGCAAGTCCGATTATCGCATCTGCGCTGAACTGGCGCAGCGGTTGGGGATCGGCTCCACCTTTACCGATGGACGTAATGAAATGGCGTGGGTAGAATATTGTCTGGATGAATTTCGTCGCATCCGATTCCCCGAACTGCCATCGCTTGACCAGTTTATCGATCAGAACCTGGGGGCATGGACCCGTCCGGCCACCCACCCTGCCGTCGCCTTTGCGGACTTTCGGCGTGATCCGGATAATTTCCCTTTAAAAACCCCCAGTGGAAAGATCGAAATTTTCTCTAAGCGATTGTACGATTTAGGCAACCCTGTGGAAATCCCAGCTGTGCCGAAATATATCCAGGAATGGGAACACCCCTTTGGAGAAGAGCCAATTATATTCTCATCCGAATTGGAAAAACAATCCAAATCCCAATCTACCCGAATTATGTCCACCGACCCTGATGGTTCCACCCAAGGCGTATTCCCCCTGCAAGCTCTAGGGCACCACACGCTGCACCGGGTCCATTCCACACATGATAACAACGACTGGCTGGAAGAGGCCTTCCCCCAGCGCGTTTTTATCAACCCGTTGGACGCCTCTGACCGGGGTATCCAGGATGGCAATCAAGTCAAGGTATATAACACTAGAGGCTCGCTGGTGCTGCCTTGCCGGATTACATTACGCATCATGCCCGGTGTAGTCGATATCCCGCAGGGCGCATGGTACGATCCAGCGCAGGATGGCGTGGACCATGGCGGAAATGTCAACGTACTGACTTCCCAACGTTGGACACCGTTCGCTTTTGGGACTGCACAGCACACAATTATGGTTGAAATCGAAAAATTTAATAAACGACCCCGCAAAAAGACCTGGTCGAATAAGAAAACCAAAAATAGATGGTAACTCAATAAATTTACTGACTATTTCGATTTAATAACGATGACTTACGCTTTTTATTTTGACTCAAGTTCGTGCACCGGCTGTAAAGCCTGCCAGGCTGCATGTAAGGATAAGAATAATCTCCCAGCCGGAGTTCTTTGGCGTCGTGTTTATGAGATCAGTGGAGGTGAGTGGACGCGGTCCGGCAGAGCCTGGATAAACACTGTTTTTGCTTACAATTTATCCATAGCATGCAATCATTGCGTCCACCCCAAATGCGCGGGGGTTTGCCCCGTTGACGCTTATGAGGTTCGCCCGGATGGAATTGTCCTGATCAACACGCAAAAATGTATCGGGTGCGGATACTGCGCTTGGGCATGTCCATATGACGCACCACAGGTCAACATATCCGTGGGAGTGATGACCAAGTGCAACCTGTGCTATGACAACCTGGATGCAGGCCTCCCTCCCGCATGCGTTGCTGCCTGTCCGTTGCGTTGCCTGGACTTGGTTGACGCCTCCGATCCGAAGGGGGCTGATATGGGCCAAGCCTTATGGAAAATACCTGGGGAGGGGCATCCGTTCCCTTTGCCGGTCTTGTCGCGTACCGAACCGCACCTGGTTATCAAGTCACATCCCACGCTAAATCTGGTTGGAACGGGAACTAAGGTTGGCAACCGCGAAGAGATTTCTCCGTCAAGGCCCCGGGTTACCGCTACTGATGAAATCCCTCTTATTATTTTCACCCTGTTTGCACAAATGGCAATAGGTGCATTTGCGATAATCTTCATGGTTTTATTTGGTCTCTTTAATTCACAGATTGCTTCCCAAATAATGGTCATTCCTCTTTTGGCAGTCGCAGTGTGTATAACGGTTGCCTTGGCCTCTTCATTTTTCCACCTGAAGTCTCCCCAAAATGCCTGGCAGGTCTTGAATCACTTGCGCAAGTCATGGTTAAGTCGCGAGATTCTATTCACTTTGGGATTTGCAGGATTGTTGGTTCCCCAGGTTGTTTTTGGTATTACTCGAACTCCTTCGTCTACCTTGGAAGCCATTCTGGCACCTTTCACTTTTTTTTGTGGATTGCTGGCCCTGTATTGCATGCATCGGGTTTATCAACTCCGCAGCAAGCCCGGTTGGAATACTGTCCGCACACTGTTCGAGTTCACCCTCTCAACAATTGGGTTGGGATGTTGGCTTATGGCAACCCTCCTACCCCACAATGCTCCCCCCAACCTGATGGTTTGGATTGCTATGGGTGGCACCCTTGCCTTTTTAGCCTCGCTGTTGATCTCCATTTCCACATCAGGAAATGGAAGTCAAACCTTGCTAAAGTGGCGCTCTGGCTTTCTCCTAGCAGGCCTGGTTGGCGGGATCGCTCTTATCCTCTGGCCTTCCGCTACTTGGATAATGGGTTCGGCCTTGATCTTCATGATCGCCTTGGTCGAAGAGATCATCGGGCGCTGGGTTTTCTACCTCCGCAGAAATCCTGGAATATAAATTAGCCTGATAAACATGGGAAAGTCCCGCAGACAATTATATCTGCGGTGTATTATTAACTATACTTTTATTCTTGATATACTATGTATTACATAGTATAATGTCGGTAATGGTGATCTTATGACAAACGAATCCTTTGAAAATGCAATCCTTGAGATGCGCCGCGGGGTCATCATCCTTGCCGTTTTGAGCAAACTGGGCGAGGAGCAATATGGTTACTTGTTGATCAACGGGCTTAAGGAGCAGGGCTTTGAGATTGACCAGGGCACACTCTACCCCCTGCTCCGCCGGCTGGAAAGCCAGGGGCTGCTCCAATCCAACTGGCGCATTGAAGCCGATCGACCGCGGCGATATTATATGCTCAGCGATGAAGGCAGATGTCTCCTACCCAGGCTGAAGCAAGAATGGAACAACATTGTTTTGACGATGACAAAGATGCTTTAAAGTGAAACAAAAATAAACACTTTTGAAGAATTAGGAGATTGAGAATGAGTACCAACCTAATCGATA
>JBGOZL010000201.1:0-5091 GCA_041480185.1 Anaerolineae bacterium | reverse complement strand
CTTCGGGAATGCCCATTTTCAGCAAATTATCGAATTGCTGCTCAATATTTTTTAACTGATTTTCGAGCATGGCTTTCGAGAAGATGTCGTTGGTGCCGAGCATCTTGGCAGCCTGCTCGCTGAGCAAACCTTCGTTTCCGCTGATCTGCTGGCGCATCATCTCCAGCACCTGGCGATCCACCTGCTCAGAGGGGATGTGGCGCTTGAACCCGCCATCGTCCACGACATAACAGGGTTCATCACCAACATAAGCGGTTTCAGCAGGGCGGTCTGCCTCGTCTACGACGAGGCCGGCAAATATGGGTTGAAGTGGCATTTTCGGATAATCTCCAATGAAAGATCAAACTTGCTAACTTTGCGAAATCATGACCCGGGTCCCGAGGCCAGGTTGGAGGAGCAGGCGTTCCCCGGGCGGGACTGTTGGGAGAGTCCAGCGATAAATCCATTTTGCATCCTGCAGCGCCATATTGATACAACCATGACTGTGAGGATATCCGAAATCATTATGCCAGTAAGTGCCATGGATGGCAACCCCGCCATCTGTGATATATGAATCCCAAGGTACACCTGGCAAATCGAACACCGAGAAATCATCAGCACCACCGGTCATGTGATAGGTTGGACGCTTGTGGAAGGTGTGGAACAAACCGGTTGGTGATTCGAAATTCTTCTGACCTGTGGCAACCCGGGCAGCATAGACGAGCACATCCCATTCAAACGCCAGGAGAATCTGGCGACCAAGGTAAACCTCAATGTGTTTGTCATTCTCCGGCACCCGGGGTGAAAGCGGGGTCAGCTCTTCAGGCGAGAAGATGTGGATCCATTCGGGGCGAGTGTAGTAATGCGAATTATATAGATTATCGTAGGCCTTGTACCAGAGGCTACCATCGCGCTCGTCTGTAACCAGCCCATCGATCCAGTGCGTGCTCCCGTAATACAGTCGGGGACCCGGGAAAGGGCTTCGATTAATAGCCCAGACTGAATCGGCATAAGGAATAGTAATTTCACCCACCACCCCGGTTGAGGGGATTTCGGGAATGAGCTGATTCTGCAGTGATTTAACAGGCTGGACACCGCCGGAGTAGACAAAGCTTCCATTCTCAATCTGGTACCAAGTGCGGTTGTAGTCTCCGTCCGCGCCTCCATGTACCTGGTCAATGATGTCCAGGATACTATCTCGGAGAACAGAATTGATTTGTACTCCGTTAAAGGATGGTGCAGCACGAACGATCAGGCTGCGGT
Source organism: Anaerolineae bacterium (assembly GCA_041480185.1). Lineage (GTDB taxonomy): Bacteria > Chloroflexota > Anaerolineae > Anaerolineales > Villigracilaceae > UBA877. Next base: position 3,849 of record JBGOZL010000201.1, on the reverse strand, counting down.
AGACCACCCGTCCCTGCATGGGCGCCTGGACAGCCTTGACTTTATCAAGATAGAGTTCAGAAAGAAAAAGACTGAGCAATGCTGCGCCGCTCAGTTTAATAAAATCTCGCCTTGAGAGGAACCCATTTGACATAGAAATAAATTTACCTGGGGCTGCGCCCCGTAAAAGATCCTTTGGAAAATTTGAGTTAATAATGGACAACAACCATTGTCCCAACAGAAGCCCAGTTGAACATCCATTTGGCGTCAGGCGTATACATGTTTACACAGCCGTGACTCATGGGGTGTCCGAAATTATTATGCCAATAGGTACCATGAATCCCATAGCCTTTGTAGAAATACATTGTGTAAGGCACATCGGGAAGATAATAGCCATCCCCCGCCATAAGAGTAGATAGCAATTTAATATAAATATAATATCGACCGGTCACTGTTGGAAACGCCGATACGCCGGTGGAGACCAGGAAACTTGCCACCGTGGTGTCGCCTTTATGGGCATACAACATCTGTTGGGACAGGTTCACTTCAATCCAGCGGCCACTGTAATCAGCTACTTCAGGCGTGCTTGTGGGGGGAGGCCGGGGAGTACTGGTGGGGCGCGGTGTGAGGGTGGGCGTGAAAGTTTCAGTGGGGGTGGGAGTTAATGTAAAAGTCGACGAGGGAGTAAAGGTATTGGTTGGGGTAAATGTGTAAGTAAATGTGGATGTGTAGGTTGGTTTATCCAGCTGGATCGGAGCACCAAAGACGGGAGAAATGTACTGAGGAACGTGGAGAAAAGCAAACGCCGGCGAGGCATTTCCAGGCCAGAATACCCAGGCTGCCGTCACACAAACCGCCAGAACCAGCAGAGTCAGGAACGACCAGCGATACTTTGCAAGAGATTTGAATAGTGGCAGGGTGGGTGCAGGTGGAGTGACAGCGACGGTTGCGGCGGGCTTCCTCCCGACGATGGGACGTGTATCCGCCTGCGATGTTGAGTCTGACTGAGAAATTTTACTCCCTGCGGGGCGTTTCCTCCCAACCAGTGGCTTGGTTTCCGTTTCCAAGAACGGCGCCGATTGAGAAATGGCTCCCCCCGAGGGCTTATCGGGCGGACCCGCATTTTTCCCGCGAGCCGTCTCCCTGCGAAGGCGGTCCACCGCCCAATGCATCCCCAAACGGGCGCGTTCACTCTGGGGATTGATTCGAAGCGCCCGTTCGAGATACTCCACACTGGCGCGCGGGCTGCCGACTGCTGCCAGGATAAGCCAAGGTTCTTCCAAATCGGGTGAAAGAGAAGCAGCAATCTCAGCAAAACGTCGGGCAGTCTGCCGGTCACCCTGCCGGACAGCCTGCTGGGCATTCAGAAGAGCTTGTTGCGCGGACTCAAAATCATCGTTCATGGCGTCGGAACCGGTTGGACGCTTTCGCTCCTGACGAAACAAAGCACTCCCGCCACCAATCCATTAGCCACTACATCCGGGTGATCAACGAGGAGACTATGATCCAGGTACAGGAATCCGACCTCAATGATCGCTGCCGGAGTGGAAGGATCGATAGCGCGGAAGGCATGATAATCGGTCATGTTAAGGGTTATATTACCCGAAAGGTACGGCAAACCAGTAATTTTGCCATAACGATCATCCAGACAAGCAGACAAGCGGTCTGTGAGATTCGTGTCATTGCTGTAACTTGAAGCTGCCACTTTAAAACCGGTTGCCTGGGAATCGATGACATCACAAGTATCGCTGTGAATGGAGAGCATCAAAGCAGACTGATAGCCGTCCAGGCGGGGATCGAATTCCTGTAGAAGATCAATTACATAACCACGCGCTTCGAGTTGCTGGCGGACGAGTGACGCAATTGCCAGATTGACGTCCAATTCATTTGTACCATCCGGGCAGACTGCTCCAGGATCGCCTCCGTTGCCCCAGTGTCCAGAAACAATGCCTATACGAATATTATTTTGAGTAGTCGGAACGGCCTCTCCTACACCCGGCTGCGGTGTCAGGAGCCCCGAAATGAGCGTCCCGAAATTACCTGAAAACATTTTTGGAGAAAAACCTGTAAACAAGGTCGCCAATAAAAATGCTACACTGAAGGTGGTCTGTAAAATGCGACCAGTACGTGGGGCGGCACGATTCGACCGGGAGAGCTTGATGGGTGGTGGAGTAGCCATATATCCCGCAATGGTACCTTAATTTGGTTCAAAAAGGCAGGGGTTTTATATGGGAAAAGGGGTGGATAAAAATAGGGGATTATAATTAATGAATCCATTACAGTCGTTTCGACCCAATCTAACATTACTCGAAATATATTATGTCTGAATACCTTTACCTGATCCATCCCTACCGACACGGCTTCTTTGATGACCCCACCCGAGAAGAAGAAGCCATCATGGATGAGCATTTCGAGTATCTTAAAAAAGCTTCTGAAGGGGGGACCGTCCTGCTGGCGGGACCTTGCACGGACGATACATTTGGCCTGGTCGTATTTAAAGCTGAGAATGATCTGGCTGCCAACGCCTTCATGTTCGCGGACCCAAGCGTAAAGAAAAATGTCACGGTGGCAGAACTGCACCCCATTCGAATTTCCATCCGAGGACAATGACAATCTACCCCGTTTCAGCGCTACGCGCGGTGGCACTCCGCACCCAAGCCCTGCACATGGCAAACGGAAGCGAACCTACACCGATGCCTGATTCTATTTTCCAGGTGGTCAACCAGATAGGATGCGTGCAGATCGACACGCTCCAGATGGTGCGCCGCAGTCATTATCTGGTGGCGTGGAGCCGGTTGGGAACCTACGAACCACATGATTTTGATGCCCTGATCTTTGGGCCACACCGCCGTTTCTTCGAGGGCTGGGAGCATGCTGCTTCGATCATTCCGTTGACCGAATACCGCTATCAGATGCCTCTCCAGCGCAACCTGCGCGAACATCCCACCAACTGGTATAACCGCTGGCTGAATGAACTCGTTCAAAAGGATCTCGTTCCTCAGGTGCTGGAACGCGTCCGCAAAGATGGGGCAGTAAAGGTCAGCAATTTTGAGTCGGACGGTCATAAGAGCGGCGCCTGGTGGAACTGGCGCCCAGCCAAGGTGGCACTGGAATTCCTGTATTCTTTTGGTGACCTGATGATTGCGGATAGGGAAAAATTCCAGCGGGTGTACGACCTAACCGAACGTGTGCTGCCAAAATGGGTGGACATGCGTGAGCCAACCGTTGATGAGAGAGACCGGTTCTGGGTAGAAAGAGGGGCAAAAAGCCTGGGAGTGTGCTCCGCTCGGCAGGCGGGGGATTACACTTGGATGAAGGTTAGCAGGTCCCGCCCCCATGTTGAATCATTGATAAAAAATGGCATCTTGCATCCCGTCAAAGGAAAACTGGCAGACGGGCAAACAGCCGATTTGGTCATTCACCGTGACAACCAATCCCTGCTGGAACAAGCGGCTGACCGTGCCCTGAAAGCAGAGAGAACCACCTTTCTCAGCCCATTCGATAACTTATTCTGGGCTTCAAAGCGTGACGAGATGTTGTGGGGTTTCCATAAGTCACTGGAAGCCTACCTTCCCAGCCACAAACGCGTGTATGGCTATTTTTGCCTGCAAATCCTGCACAACGACCGGCTAGTGGGGCGTTTCGACCCAAAACTAGAACGCCAGACTGGCACCCTGATCCTGCGAGCCCTTTACCTGGAGCCGGGGGTAAAATTGACTGAAAACCTGGTCAATGACACCGGCAAAGCCATGCGTGATTTTATGGCCTTCCACGAAGCCAAGGAATTGGTCGTCGAGCGCAGCGAACCGGCGGCATTTGGAAAAAAGCTTATGGCCTCGGTGACAAAATAGATAGAAAAATGAGAAGGCT
>JBGOZL010000200.1:0-5100 GCA_041480185.1 Anaerolineae bacterium | reverse complement strand
TTTTTTATATCAATTCAGATTCTGCCAAGATGCATTTATATGTCGAGCAGTTTCCCCCATGAAGCAATAACTCACCCAAAAAATGTGCAATTCTCTGGGACTGGCATATTTCACACGCTTAATTGATAAAGATTGCAGCGCTCAAATGAGCGCCGCAATCTTATTGCGAAGGAAATTATGAGGCGGGAGGCAGGGGTTCCTGAGGAGGTAGGACATCCACAGGCGCAGCCTCGGGCGTGGCTTTCTTTTTGCGCAAAGTCAGCACCGGGACCAAAATTGCAATGACGATAAAGATCACCGAAAGGCAAAGGAAAGCAAATCCAGACCATTGTGGCATGGTAAAACCTACATTAGAGTCAGTTACCATACCAGCGAGGATGGCGATACCACCCGGGCACAACAGGCACAGACCAGGCAAGCCACAAAGTACAATTGCAGCTATCGTTCCAACGATGGCGCCGGTTTTCTTCTCCTTCTTTTCTATGGGCATTTCCATATTGATTCTCCTCTCCAAATTTTCTTTCTGTCAGTATACATGCGACAAGCTCATAATGCAAGCATTTGGAGAAATTGTCCGGCTTCAGCTCCGTAAAGCCGCGCCTAATTCCTGCTCGAGGCGGCGGACGATCCGGGCGCGCATCCCGACCACATCTTTGTCTGAGAAAGTTTTATTCACGGCCTGATAGGTCAGGCTATAAGCCAGACTTTTCTTGCCTTTCCCGATTTTCTCATCACGATAAACATCAAACAAGCGCACTTCGGTCACCACCTTCCCACCTGCCTGGCGTATGATTTCTGCCACGCGTTCACCCGGGATGCCTTCGTCCACAACGATTGCCAAGTCTTCGAGCACAGGCGGGAGCGTAGGAACGGCTTCTGTCTGGTAGAGTGCAGGGATGAGCAGAAGCACGATATCCAAATCGAGGTCGGCGGCCATGATCTCGGCCCGGAATGAAGCGGGCCAGTCAAACTGCCTGCGAACTTGCGGATGCAATTCTCCCAGTACGCCAATTTGCCTCTCACCAGACAAAACTTTAGCACATTTACCCGGATGGTAACTTGGGTGCTTCGCCGGTTCAAAATGGATGCCAGGAATACGAAGGCCATCGAGGAGAGTGGCGATGACCCCTTTGATATCGTAGAAGTCCATTAAACCATGATCCGAGGGCTGCCACCCGGGCAGGGTACGCACTCCAGCGAGCAGGATTGCAATATGTTGCGGTTCGTCAGGCAAATCCCCCCCTTCGGAGGCTAGAAACGAAGGTCCGATCTCAAACAGCGCCAACCTGTCGCGTAGACGGGCATTGCGTTCGGCAGCCTCCATCATGCTGGCTAGGACACTGTGTCGCAGGACGGCCTTATCGGGAGCAATTGGATTGGCAATTCGAATATAAGGCTTGTCGTCGGGAGGGGTGGCGGGCGGTATGAGTCGCACCTCACGCCCCGGGGTTGTTAATCGGTAGCTGATGATCTCCTGCAAGCCCTGAGATACCAGCAGGTCGCGGACACTTTCTTCTTTGTCGAGCGCAGGATTTCCAGGTTGAGGGGGGAGTTCATCTGACATACGCGTTTCAGGGATGTTATCGTACCCGTAAACACGAGCAATCTCTTCGACGATATCAGCTTTACCGGTGATTCCATCGCCGATATCCAAGCGATGATCCGGAACTGCGACCAGCAAACTTTGCTTATCTTTCAGTACGCACTTGAACTCAAGCCGTTCCAGGAAGGACTTCATCAGGTCTATGGACATCTCGACACCCAGCCAGCGTTTCACATCTGCAGGCGTGATATCGATGACCGGGTCCTTGGCCGGGAGCGGGTAGGCATCCACCAGGCCGGGAGCCACCTTGCCGTGTGCCCAAGCTTTCATTAGTTCCAACCCACGCCTGACCCCGCGTTCAGCCATCGCCGGATGAACGCCGCGCGAGAAGCGGTAGGAAGCTTCCGAGTTCAGGCCATGGGTGCGGGCGGTATTACGGATATTGATAAAGTTCCAGGCTGCGCCCTCGAGCAGGACCTTGTTTGTCTTGTCGCTGACTTCTGACTCCAACCCGCCCATCACGCCTGCCATCGAGAGCGCCCCGGCTTCATCGCAAACCAGGATTGTGGTTGCGTCCAGTTTGTGATCCACCCCATCAAGCGTTGTCAGACTTTCCCCGGGTTTTGCGGTGCGAGTGATGATCCTGACTTGTTTGCCTCCGGCACGTTTACTTAGAACATCGAAATCAAAAGCATGCAGAGGCTCGCCAATTTCCAGCATGCCGTAATTGGTGGCGTCCACGATATTGTTGATCGGGCGCATTCCAGCCAGCTTCAGCCGCCTCTGAACTTTTGCTGGGCTGGGTCGGATTTCAACATCTGTGATCAACCCCAGCACAAACCTGGGATTCATCGTTGGATCGGTAATTTGGATTTTTGCGAAGTCTCCACCATCCTCCTGTGGCAGGTGTGGAGTAATGAATGATTTTTTCAAAGACTTCCCGGTGATGGCAGCAATTTCGCGAGCCAATCCAAGGATGCTGGCGCAGCGCGCGAAACTCGGCAGCAGTTTCACATCGAGGACGGCATCGCCCAGGGTATCCGCAAGCGGAGTCCCAGCAATTTCATCATCGTCAAGAATCATAATGCCTTCATGCTCGTCGGAGAACCCCAATTCCTTCTCAGAGCAGACCATCGAGTACGACTCAACACCACGAATGGTGGCGCGTTTGAGCTTGCTAAGTACCTGGCCTTCCTGATGACCGTCGTAGATCTGAGCGCCTTCCATGGCATACGCCACTTTGATTGCTTTAGCGAGCGGGCCAATTCCCTTGAACTCGAACAGGTTTGGCGCTCCGGTAAGGACGGTATGTTCCTGCTGACCATCAAAGAGTTTGCAAAGCACCAACCTGTCCGCGTTGGGATGGGGCATGATCTCCGCTATGGATGCGACTACGATTTTCTCGCGGTCCCATTCAAGTCCGGTGAGATGCGCATCCACGCTTCCGGGGGCAGGCATGGGCAGACCGATGATCTGCAGCTCCTCCACTTCCATGCCAGCCATGGTAAGGAGATGGGCAAGCTCAGCAATTGAAATATCAATGTCTACAAACTCTTTTAACCAGGATAAAGGTGCTTTCATCTCTTGCTCCTAGAACTGCTCAAGGAAGCGCAAATCATTTTCCCAGAAATACCGAATGTCATTGATACCATATCGCAGCATAGCTATCCGCTGGGCTCCAAGACCGAATGCGAAACCCGTATAAATTTCCGGGTCATAGCCACCATTTGAAAGCACAACCGGATGAACCATGCCACAACCTCCAATTTCCAACCAGCCTCCGCCACAAACGTTACAGCCCTTGCCACCGCACAGGAAACATTCAATATCGAACTCGGCGCTCGGCTCGGTGAAAGGGAAGAACGAAGCCCGGAAGCGGGTGCGGACATTCTGTCCAAACAATCGCCGTGCCAGGTCGGACAACGTACCCTTAAGGTCACTAAATGTGATGCCCGGACCGACCGCAAGACCCTCGACCTGGTCGAATTGAGTTTCGTGCCGGGCGTCCACCTGCTCGTAACGGTAGACCATCCCCGGCAGTACAATTCGCACTGGAGGTGGATGGCGCGGGTTGCGGGTGGAATATTCGCGCATGGCGCGAATCTGCCCGGGAGAAGTGTGTGTCCTTAATACAACCGGGTTGTCGCCAAGTTGTTTGCTTTCCACAAAATAGGTATCCTGCATATCACGCGCCGGGTGCCCGACCGGAAAGTTAAGTAACTGGAAATTGTATTCATCGCTCTCCACTTCCCGCGAGCGATAGACCTGGAAACCCATATCTCCAAAAATTCGATATAGTTCACGTAGAATTCGGGTGTCTGGATGAAGGCGGCCCAACGGGAGACGCCTTCCTGGTAAAGTGACATCCAGGTGTTCCTGCTCGATTGAACGGGTTAGCGCTGCCTGACGAATCTCCTCAGACCTGGCAGTGAATGCTTTTTCGAGAGTCTTTTTCACCTCGTTGGCGCGTTGACCTATCACCGGTCTTTCTTCCTTGGAGAGTCGTCCAAATTCATCGAATAGTTGCGTGAGCGCTGAATTGCGTCCAAGGTGAGCCACGCGCCAAGCTTCCAATCCCGCCTCGTCCAAAACTGACTGCAGAGCATCCAATCCCTGGCGTTCGATTTCATTCAATTTTTCAAGCATACGACCCTCCGATAAACAAAAATCCCGTCCACTCTGGGACGGTAGGATCTTCCCGTGGTACCACCCAAATTAGCCACCTTGAGCTTCGTTAAAAGGCTGGCTCACTTTTCGCTGACCACCATCAGCCACCCCGCTAACGCTGGGAAAACGGCTCAGACTACAGGCCCTTGAAGGGTGTTCCCCTGAGCGGCTCAAGAGGGAACTTCGGTCGGGTTCCACCGGATGCAGGTCTCAGTCTGTGCCTGCATCTCCCTGTTGGCTTTCGCTGACCTACTTTCCTCTGTCAATGCATTTAGTTTAATAGGCTCGCCTGTTGCGCTTTATTATCCGCAAAAACAACCGGCTGTCAAGGGCGGTTGAGTTCCCAGATCAAGCGCAGCCCGTCAAGGGTGAGCCAGGGTGCATGGATCTGGATGACCGGCGTTTCTTTCGCAATGAGGTCAGCCAGGCCGCCAGTTGCAATAATCTTCATCTGGGGCCCAAGTTCCTGTCGAAAACGTTCCACCATCCCCTCGGTCAGGGCGACGTAGCCATATATCAGGCCCGACTGCATGGCGTGGGTGGTGTTTCGCCCAATGATGGAGGGCGGCTTTTGAAGGTCAATACGCGGGAGTTTGGCCGCGTGGGTGAAGAGTGCCTCAGCAGCCAGGTTGATGCCTGCAGTAATTGCCCCGCCGAGGTAATCACCCGCTTTTGTAACAGCGTTAAACGTAGTGGCGGTACCGAAGTCTATGATACATGCAGGTCCACCATACTGGTGCATAACTGCCACTGCATCCGCCACCCGGTCCGCACCGACCGCTTTCGGGTCTTCATACCGGATGCGGATACCGGTCTTGACCCCCGTATCCACAACCAGCGGTTCCTGATTTAGGTATTCACGGCATGCCTGGACGACCCGTCCTGTCAAT
>JBGOZL010000199.1:0-5106 GCA_041480185.1 Anaerolineae bacterium | reverse complement strand
TGTCCCAAAGAAAGTAAGCAATAAGGGCAGCGCACAGATCGCTCCAAAGATGATCCCCATTTTGAAGACCCGCCCCGAATTTTCAGGTCGCATCGTTCCAATCATCAAAAGCGGCACAATGAATGCGACCAGGCTCCCGATGATGGAAAACGCCATTCTGAAGGTTGTCAGGGAAGTGCGCTCATCGTAATCCTGGGTCAGTTCGGGTGTCAGGGCCATGTACGGCATGGTGACGAAGGTATAGGAAGTGTCGAACAGGAAATATGCGAGTGCGTAATAGGCGCACAATAGGAACTGGCTGTCCGTCGGCGGGCGGTACCACATCATCGCGAACATTAGCCCGAATGGGATGAATCCGAGCAGTAGGAAGGGACGCCGGCGTCCCCACCGGCTGCGTACCCGGTCGGTGAAGAAGCCGATCAACGGGTCGTTGATGTAATCCCAAGTGCGCCCGATGAAGATGGCCAGGGCAGCATAAGCTGGTTTTATCCCCACCACGTCGGTCATAAAGATGGCGAACAGCACCTGCATGGTTGTGTCGGTGCACGCAAACCCGAAGTCGCTGATGCCGTAGAGGAATTTTGTGAGGCGGGGAAGGCGGTCTTGGATGGCGGCGGTCATGAAGGGATCTCCTTGGGCGCAGGGTGGGAACCGGGCAAACAATAAATATAACCCCGGCCTTTGCAGCTCGCTTCAGGCGGGGGTCTCGAACTGTGATGATTATACTAGAAGGGCACAAATATAGTTGTCGGGTACCAGGTTATATTAAATATTAGAGAAAAATCAGGGTTTTGCGAGCGGAGCTGGCAAAACCCTGATTTTTTCAATCTTCCCCCTTCCCTCGGGAAGGGGGAAAGGGGGATGGGGCATAATAATATCGACTTTTAAGGAAATGCTTAGTTTTAACGATTTGGGTATCCACCCAGCCCCTTTATTCGCTCACCCGCCAGAACCGCCAGAGCGCCAGCCCAAAGAAGAGCACGGCATACCCCAGTAGGGCTGCAGCCGGCAGTAAGACCGAATTGAACCCCAGGCCGCGTACCACGATGTTTTTAAAGCCATCCAGGGCCCAGGCTATCGGTGAGAAGTGTCCCACGGCCTGGAAGGTGGCACCGGTGACTTCAAGCGGAACCCATGCCCCGCCTAGTCCCGAAAGGACAAACATTGGGATCAGGGAGAACATGACCGCCTGTTCCTCGGATTTTGCAAGCACCCCGATCAGCAATCCCAGGGCAGCGATGCACACTGCGCTCGTCGCTGCCACCAAAAGGGTTGCCAGCGGCAGCCTCAGGTAGTCCACCTGTAAAAGCTGGCCGAACAGGATCAGGATCAGGAACTCGCTGAAGATCATCGCCAAGATCGCCAGGTAATGACCGCACAGGATTTGGAAGCGGCTCGTGGCAGTGGTCAGCAGGCGTTGTAATGAGCGCGTCTTGCGCTCGTTGACGATCACCGTGGCAGCTGTCAGCAGGCCGGCAATGGCAAATTGGAGCATCATCGAGGGAGAGGACCCCGCCATGGACATAATATTCTGGCTCTTTGGCGTGGTGGATCCGCCGGAAGTGACCGAGACCTGGATGGGTGGGTTCTGCCATGCTTCCAGCGCTGCGGCCAGTGCCGGGTCGAAGTCCGCTGGATCGTTTGTCATGTTTGCCGTGATGTTCGCCGTCCGCACTGCGCTTGCCAGCCGTTGAGAGGCCACCAGCACTTCAGACTCGACCGTGGTGGTGGAGGGTTGGGCTGGATCGGCATGGAAGCCTAGTTTTAATGGGGTCCCGTTGCGCAGGGATTGGCTGTAGCCGGCTGGGACCACGATGGCAGCTGCCAGTTTGTCGGTCCCCACCAGCATTGCGAGCTCTGCTTCGCTGCGGCCGGGAGTTTCGTCTAAGCGGATCACGCTGGAACCTGTCAGCAGGCTTTTCAGGTCGGAGCTGAGGCTGCCTCCATCCAGGTCCAGGAAACCGACTGGAAGGCGCGCGTCTGCTGTTTTACCCGAGCCGCCAAATGCCAGTCCGAAGAGGAGGGTAAAGGCGACTGGCATGATCAGAAGGAAAAGGAAGGTCATGCGGTTTCGCACGATTTGGCGCAGGTCTTTTGCGGAGATATCAAATATTCGTTGCATGGGCTTCTCCTAAGCGTACCGTTTCTGGAACCGCAGCACGCCCACGACGAAAAAGACGACGGACCAGGCGGCCAGCACCCCGAATGTTATGAGGAGCTCTTGCACCTGGCCCCCTTTCATGGCCTTGAGCAGTCCCTGGACTGCCCACCCCACTGGCTCGATCAGGGAGACTTTGACCAGGGTATCTACCGCGTCCGACCCGACGGCCACGACAGGCAGTCCTCCCACAATGCCAAGCAGGGTCAGCAATCCCCCGAATACGAGGCCGGCTTGCTTGGTGCTTTTCAGCTGGGAATTTATGAAAATGCCTAATGTGGCTGCAGCCAGCATCGTGCCCAGTGTCACCAGCACCACCGGGAACAGCGCGCCCCAATTGAACCCGAATAACAAGCGGCCCAGGATCAGCAGCACGGTCGTTTGCACCAGCACGGTCAGGCCTACTGCCAGGAATTTCCCGCCCAACACGGTGGCATGGCTTGTCGGGGTGGTAAACAAGCGCGGCAGGGTTCCTTCCTCATCTTCCCGTAGGATCGATTGCGCTGTGGATGCACCGGTGTAGAAGGCATAAAAGATCGTCAACCAGCCCATGATTGGAGCCACGACCGTGACCAGCATATTTACGGGTTCTGAGGTTGTCGTCGTGGGTTGGATATCCAAAAGCGCCGACGTGGGGTCGCTGTTCGTTATCGAGGCCGTGTACTGGGAGACAACCTGCCCGATCTGAGCCTGGTTTGTGCTCCCGGTTTGTTTGATATACACATCCACGGCAATTTTAGCTCCTGAAATATTGTCCATGAACTGCGACAGGATGGACTGGACGATGCTCGGACCGATAGTCAGCATGGGATCTTTATACAGCTCGATCGTGGCGTGGCTGTTCAGGTCTGAGAACTGCTGCGAAAGGTTCGCGGGGATGATCAGCGCCACTCCGGCTTGTCGATTGTCCACATCCGCACGGGCAGATTCTGCACTGTCTGCTAGGGAGATTTCTAAGAGATTTGCGAAGCTTTTATCCTGCAGGGTCGCCAGGATGATGTCTCCCATAGAATTCGCCTGCAGCCCCGCGGGGAACTGGCCTTTGATTGCATCGAAAGCCTGTCCCCCCGCATCCAGGTTGGCGATAACCACCTTGGTCACCGGGATGTTGAAGCCCTGGTTGCCGCCGGATGATTTGCCGAACATGAGATAGAACATCCCGGTCATGATTAGCGGCACCCCGAACATGAAGACCAGCGCGAAGGCACTGCGGAAGGACCGCGTCATATCCTTTATTGCAATATCGAATACCTTCATATCAGCCTCCTAGTCACGCAAAGCACGGCCGGTAAGATGAAGGAAAACAGCTTCCAGGTTTGGTTCCTGGATGGCAACAGAGGTGATGCGTACCCCGTTCCCGGCTGCCGCCTCGAATAATCTCGGCAGCACTTGGTTGCTGTCGTCCGCAAGGACGGTCAGGGTCCCATCCTGTGCGGTGACCTGTTTCACACCCGGTGTTTTTTTCCAGGCTTCCAGGACTCGTCCGCTTTCGGAGTTGATCGTCAGCGATATTCGGTCCATCTGGCCTACGATCTTGACCAGTTCCTCCTCCGTACCGTTGGCGATCATCTTGCCGGTGTCCATGATGGCGATATGGTCCGAGAGTTCCTGGGCTTCCTCCATGTAATGGGTCGTATACAGCACCGTCATGCCCTGGTTTTTGAGGTCCACCACGCTGTCGAGAATATTGCGGCGGGACTGCGGGTCGATCCCCACGGTCGGTTCGTCCATGTAAATGACCTGCGGTTTGTGCAGGAGCGCCACGCCGATGTTGACGCGCCGCTTCATCCCGCCCGAGTATTTCTTGATGTATTCCTTGGCCCGGTCTGCCAGGCCGATGATTTCCAGCACCTCATCCACCCGGGTTTTGAGCGCAGCCCCCCGCAACCCGTACATTTTCCCCCAGAAGGTCAGGTTTTCGCGGGCTGACATGTCTTCGTAAAGGGCGATTTCCTGCGGGACCACGCCCAACACGGATTTGACCCCCATCTGGTCGCTGAGAATGGAATGTCCCATTACCAGGGCATCGCCCTCGTCTGGGCGTAATAGACAGGAAAGCATCGAAATGCTGGTCGTTTTCCCGGCTCCGTTGGGGCCGAGCAGGCTGAAGATCTCGCCTTTTTCCACTTCGAACGAAACACCGTCCACCGCTTTCAAGGCGCCGAAGGCTTTGTGCAGGTTCTTGACTTCAATGGCTTTTTCGGTCATGGCTCCTCCAAGAATTGAATGATGCTTGAAGTATATACGTAAAAACCCGGGTAGACATTGCGCCTTTGGGCAGGTCTGTATCTGTCCTTTCGGACAGTGTCCGTCCAGGCAATGGCAATCTACGCTGATTACGATACAATAAATATGCCATGCAGAAACACAATCTATTATCCCGTTTGTTCAGAGATCAGAGCCATTTCGAGCGCCCCTTCTTCCTGTTCCTTTCTCTCGTATTGATGGGAATGTATATTTGGGCTCTGTCCAGCTCTGCCATTATGGCATACAGCTGGAAGATTGCTTTGCTTACCATATTGATGGGTACTCATATTGGTTTGTACTGGATCTCACCGCGTGTTTTCGCTCATCCTCGCTGGTTGGTGCCATACCTAATTGTTCAAGGCCTGTTGGCCTTTATGATGGGAATGCTGGTGCGGCTTTCCGGGTTTAGCTTCGGCGTGTATCCGGGGTTGATCGGGTTGGTGATCGGGATGCCAGTCAAAAGGGTCTGGCGGATTGTTTCAGTTGGATTTTTCATGGTGTTGTCGCTGGTCAATTACATCCTCGTGGTGGGGTCGGGTGGTGCCCTCTGGTGGATTTTGGCCATGGTCCCGGTGGCGCTTTTTGTGACAATATACGTATCCATGTACTTGAGCCAGGCGGAAGCGCGTGAGCGGGCCCAGGTGCTCTTGAAGGATTTGGAAATAGCCAACCGCCAGTTGACCGAGTACGCAGCCCGGGTT